>DMPG01000247.1 GCA_003456055.1 Bacteroidota bacterium
TACGAGTGTGGAGGATCGTCAAACAGGAATACCGCAGGAATATACATTGGAACAAAATTATCCTAATCCGTTTAATCCGTCGACAACCATCCGATACGGTCTTCAGGCGAGAAGCACAGTTCGGCTTGAGGTGTATAGCATACTCGGCCAGAAGATCGATGAACTCGTGACTGCAAATCTTGAGCCTGGATTCTATAATGTGACTTGGAATGCATCTGTTCCAAGCGGAACGTATTTCTACAAACTGGAAGCTGTGACATTGGATAAGTCAGTGAAGAGTTTCCGGCAGGTCCGAAAGATGACTTTGATGAAATAACAATTTCATTGTACCACTGGATTTTTATGATCCGCATTTCTTTAAAAGAATGCGGATTTTTTTATCGACGGAATTATTACAAAAAATACCTATTTCATTTATCAAAATATTTGATAACTTTATCAAAGCAAATTCCATCGCAAATCGCAATTAAAGGAATAAGTCGTTATGAGACATCCCGTTATTTTTTCCCCTTTTGTAATATTGTTCACGTTGCTCATTGGTTGTGGTTCGTCCAACACACAAAAAGCTGTTACTGAACAGACGATCACCGCAAAAATAAAAAAATCATTTCCAAAATTCACTATTGTTTCACTAAATAAAGAGCAACGGAATGATAAAGATCAGTTTGCAGTTGTGATTAACGATGGAATAGTAAAGAAGTCGTTACGCTATTCCGAGACTGGGATTCTTGTTGAGATCACTCAAACAGTCCAGCCCGCACAATTACCTCTGGTGATCACAAAGAGTGTTCAAGAACAATATCCGGAAGGAGTTGTGTTCATGGCGTTAAAGACAACTCGTGGGAAAACTGTTTTCTATCAATTGGCAGTTCGAGACGGTGCACGAAAAATAGAAATGAATTTTGATGCAAAAGGGAATCTGATAGTACGGTAGGCAAAACAACGATGATGTGAGGATATTCAAGTATCTCTCATATATCATAGTCTCACACACTATTTGTTACTATGAAAATTATTGGATTTTTTATCCAGGATTAGTTGTCTGAAAGAATTACACGTACCCCTTCTTGATCGCCTTCGCTACTGCTTCCGCCTGTGAATGTACATGCAATTTTTTATAGATCCGTTTGATATGAAAGCGGACAGTGTCTTTGCTGATATTGAGTGTCATCGCAATGGAATAATACGTTTTGCCTTTGATGAGTTCCCTGAGGATACCAAGTTCGCGTTCTGTAAGCAGTGTAGAATCTTCAGATACGGTATGCGTATTTTGAAAAAAGAGGGTGACTTTGCGTGCGATATGGGAACTCATAGGAGCGCCGCCTTCATGTGCCTCCTGGATTGCTTCTAATAAGCGTTCAGGATGTGTCTTCTTGACGAGATAGCCGCAAGCTCCTGCACACAATGCATCAAATATGAGTTCATTCTCTTCATGAACGGTCAACATTAAAATGTTCAACTCAGGTAAAATTCCCTTCGCAATTTTTACTCCTTCAATACCGTTCATGCCAGGTAATTTGATATCCATCAGAAGAATATCAGGCTTGATCGTTTTAATTTTCTTTAACATACTTTCGCAATCAATAAATGATCCAACGCATGAAAATCCCTCTGCTTTGTTGATCAATAGTGAAAGAGAGTCATTGATTATTTTATTATCTTCAACAATAACAACATTGATCATTTGGTTAACAATCACCTTCCGTTAAAACTTTCCTGAAAATTTGATCATCGATCCATTCTCTATGCTTGATTGAATGCGAAGTGTTCCTTTAATTGCTGTTGCCCGGCGTTGCATATTATCGAGTCCATTTCCATTACTTTGTTTATTGACTTCAAATCCCTTTCCGTTGTCGTACATCGTAATGGTTAAAAATTTTCCGTTGATCTCAGTATTGATCGATATCTCGGTGCAATTACTGTGTTTGATGGCGTTATTGATCGCTTCTTTGAAGATAAGATACACATTCTTACGATACTCCATTGGCAAAAAAATCTTTTCCATTGAACTTAGATTGTTGATATGAAGAAGAATCTGTTTATATGAAAGGATCTCTTCATATCCATCTTTTAATTTTAAGAACAACTCATAGAGCGAATCTCGTTTAGGGTTGATCAGCCAAACAATATCGCTCATATTCTCAATAAGTGCACGCGCGATCCCACCGATGTTTCTGACAGAATCTTTGTATGTTTTCGAATCATCAGCCTCTACATGGTATACCATATCGCTAAGCAATGATATCTCTGTCAATCTTGTTCCGATATCATCGTGCAGATCTGATGCGATTTTTAATCGAAGCCTCTCAATTGCAAGTAAATGTCTTATCTGGAAATATATAATCGATGCGATGATGGAAAGGAGAAGGATCACTACTCCGAAAATGAACCACCATGTTTTCCAAAATGGTGGAGTGATAATGATTTCAATGGATACACCCTTGGTATTCCAAACTCCGTCGTTATTTGAGCCGATAACCCGAAAAGTATATTTTCCCGGATCGAGATTGGTGTATGTGACAAACCTTCGTGTTCCAGATTGGATCCAATCGTTGTCAAATCCTTCCATTGTATATGCATAGGTATTGGATTGCGGCGAAGAAAAATGAAGCGCTGCAAATTCAAACGAAAACACATTTTGATCGTGCGCCAGGGTAATAGAGGTTGTACCGATGATGGATTGAGACAATCGAGAATCGCCTCGGATTTTTACTGATTTATTAAAAATTTGAAAATCGGTGATCACAATGGGAGGAATATGCGGGTTATCCTTGATACTGTCGGGATAAAAAACATTAAATCCATTGATCCCACCAAAGTACATATAACCCTTCGAATCTTTGAAATAATCATTTCCGCCAAACTGATTGCTTTGCAGACCGTCTCTTTCCGTATAGTTCTTCACCGTTCCGGTTTTAGGATTGAAACTCGACAATCCTTTGTTGGAACTCAGCCATAAATTTCCTTTGTCATCCGCCAAGATTCCATAGATCACATTATTGACCAATCCGCTTTTTTCGTTGTAATGGGTGAACGAATTATTTGAACGGTCGAATTTATCCAAACCATTGTTGGTGCCGATCCACATTGCTCCTGTTGAATCTTCGTAGATGCACCATACATTGTTATTACTGAGACTTGAAGTATCGGAAGGATTTTCAAGAAAATGAATGAACGATTCGGTTTTTCGATCAAATTTATTGAGACCACCCCCGAGTGTCCCGATCCACAGATTCCCATCTTTGGTTTTATAGATGGTGTATACATAATCGTGGCTTAAGCTGGCTGGATTGTTTTGTTCCTTAACATAAAACTTCACTTTACCGGTCGTTGGATCGAATTTATTCAAACCGGCAAGAGTTCCAAGCCATAATGTTCTGTCAGTGTCTTCGTGGATATGAGTAATATCGTTGCTGCTGATGCTGTTCGTGATATTCCCATTTTTCATATTAAAGAAAATATTCATTGACCGAATAAATCTATTCAATCCGCCGCCATTGGTTCCGATCCACAATGTTCCATGACTATCTTCATAAATTGAACGGATATAATTGCTGCTGATACTATAAAGATCCAGAGGATCATTTTTATAATGAATGAACCGATTATTTTTGTCATCGAATTTGTTAAGACCCTCTCGAGTTCCTATCCACAATATTCCTTGTCTGTCGCGATATATTGCCGTTACCTCATTATTGGTCAGGCTGTATGAATTGAATGGTTCGCTTTTATAGTGTAAAAATTTCGGAGCATTTGCATCCAATTTATTGATACCAACATCTGTTCCAAGCCAGACGATCCCCGTGCGATCTTCAACGATAGACCAGACAAAATTATGACTTAAGCTATTTTCATCGACAGGGTCATGGGTATAATTCAAAAATGAAATAGCCGATCCATTATGTGTCCGTACAATTTTGTTTAACCCGCCATCGAGTGTGCCGGCAAATACATTTCCTGAGCGATCTTTATATAACGTCCACACATTGTTACCGCTTATGCTATTTTTTTGTTTTGGATCATGAAGAAATCTGATGGCAGTATGTGTCCGCTTATTGAAGAGATTCAATCCGTTATTTGTTCCAACCCAAAGATGATCGGAATCGTGATCGATAATTGACCACACATAATTGTTGCTGATACTATTCTTATTTGAAGGGATATTCTTATACGAGGAAAACGATTCTTTTTCGAGATTGAATTTGTTCAAGCCATTATATGTTCCAATCCAGAGAATTTCAGGTTCATCGGGAGATTCAAATATTGACCAGATAAAATTATTGCTTAAAGAATTGTCGGATTTGGGATCAGATGAATATCGGACGAATTGATTCTGTTGGGGATTGAATTTATTGAGTCCATTATTTGTTCCAATCCAAAGTTGTCCGTGCGTATCCTGAAATATTGATCGAACATTGTCGTTACTAAGGCTGTTGTTGTTTTTTGGATCATGACGGTATCGTGTAAATCGTTCAGTCTTCTCATCAAATTTATTTAATCCACCGCCAAGTGTCCCAATCCAGAGAAACCCTTCTTTATCCTCAAAAATTTTTACGATTGTATTATTACTGAGAGTATGCGGGTCGCGCGGATCGGATTTATAGACGGTGAATGTATATCCGTCATATTTATTCAACCCATCGAGTGTTCCAAACCATAAAAAACCTTTGCGGTCCTGAAAGACAGAAAAGACCGAACTTTGTGAGAGTCCCTGTTCAATAGAAATATGCTCAAACTTGACTTTGGACGGTTGGGCAGAAGAGAAACAGTACACCATTAGAAGAAGAACAATTGTAGATTTTCTAATGAGATTTAGAATTATTTTCATAATTTGTATTGAGAAATAAAATTAAAATAGAGCATATTCCAAATACATTTGAACAAGAACATGTAAAGTTAGTCTTTTATTACAGAATGGTAAAGAGAATAATGAATTCAAAGGTGTAGTCATCCATGAAAAAAAATACTGTCGTGATGATTGGAGATTCAATTACAGAAGGATTTGATACGAAAAAATATTTTCCTATTGATCTCGTCGTAAATAGAGGAGTTTCAGGAGACAGTACGGTAGAATGTCTTGATCGAATTTCCTCAGCATGGTTCATTCCATTGCCGAATATTGTGTTTATTTGCATTGGGACCAACGATTTTGCCAGGGATCGCACGGACCAGTTTGTTCTGGCGAACACTAAAGCTATTATTGAAAAAGTACGTCAATTCGCAGTGGAGTCAAAAATATTTCTTACTTCAATATTTCCGACAAGAGAGAATGGACCCCGACCCAACGAGCGTATAACAGAGTATAATCGGCAACTGAAACAATTATCAAACAACCTTGGCATTCTATACTTTGATATTCATAGCCATTTTGTGGATGAAGAGGGAATGTTGAAGAAGGAATTTACCGAAGATGGTTTACATCTTACTGAAGAAGGATATAAAAAATGGAGCGATGTTTTGTCTGCATTGCTTTAACATTAATAATGATGATTGCAATATTTTTACTTTATGAACATCATACTTTTTGTTTTGTTCTGATCTGAAGTTCGAATGTGATAAAAGTAGAGTCCGGAGGAGAGGGATGAAGCATCAAATCGTACTGTATATACACCCGGTGTTTGTCGTTCATTAACCAAAGTCTTGATCTCAGATCCCAGTGTATTAAATATTTTTACTAAGACAGTTGTTTCTTTTGATAATGAATAACGAATAGACGTTGTCGGATTGAATGGGTTGGGATAATTTTGGAATAATTCAAACGAAAAGACTTTTTCGGCTGAAGCATCTTCGTTCACGGAAGTTATAACATTTGGATCGAACGATTCAAATTTCAACGCGTCGGCTACAACATAAGAATTTGTTTTTGCAGCATCGGATATAGTGACTTTGTCAGAATTTGTTCCGCTGAATTCAAATGTTCCGACCAACCTCCATGAAGAGCCGTTCGCAGTTTGATCAACTCTTACGGTATCCGTTCCGCCATTTCGATTAACAATGAATGGAGTGTCTGTGCTTCTGTTTGAACTTGCGACCCACCATCCATACACATTGTATGTTGCTTTTGCAGGAAGGTGTGGTCTGAATTCGTATGATGTACTTCCGTTTCCAATACCATGCAGTTGCGATTTTGTGCTTCCCCAAAAACCGGGATTTGCACTTTCGAACCAACCGCCGCCGAGTGCTGTCGCATTTGAATCACCAGTGTCAATGATCTTTTGGAAAAGAGGTTCTTTGGGAAGATTGAGAGAATCGGTATGGACTACCGCAAGTATTGCCGGTACCGCCCGTTGTTCCGAAGGTGAATTGATATACTGATTTTGGACAGCCATTTGTGTTGAACCGCCTCCATCAAGGTTTATCGCACCGATACATCCCAAATTTTTCATAATCTCTGCAAGTTCTGGCAATCCAACACCGTCGCTTCCTGCTTGTCTCCCATCTGCCGTGATCATAATAACATGATTGTTTGCCGTAAAACCAACTGCAGTTCTAGGATCACTATTTGTTTCTCCAACACCCGATCCCCACATCACTTCCTGATTATATGTGATCTTGATCGAATCATTCTTGATCAGCATCGGTCCGCCTCCAATTCCTACCAATAGATCGGAGTAAACAATTCCATTTGCTTTGGTTGGTGCTGATCGTGGAGATGGGTCGTTATAGATGTACGGTAGTGGCTGTGGAAAAGTGTAAATATCACTCATAGAATTTCCGAAATGATAGATCCAATCAACGCTCAATGTTCTGTTCTTATTCATACCGAAGAAACTACGGATGACCGGATAAGAAAACGTATTTCTCGTTAAGGATTGCACGTTAGTAGCTTTAACTTCATTTGGATAGATCACTGATGAAAAAGAAGATGCGCCTCCAAAAAATCCTCCGTTAATCGCAGCATATGCTCCAACCGACGATGTAAACGAGGGAAGTGTCATTGACGTTCCCGATATATACGGACGAATTGCGAGTTTTGAATTGTTAAGATCAACATCCAAACACCAAATGCTCAAGATGGGAGATGGTCGGCTTCCATGAAATACTTTTATTCCGGTTGGCAATGTGTAATTCGATGTTACATCTTGCCATGTGATTGTTTGCGATATACCAGCCTCAACGAAAAAGAGAAGGAAGAATAGATATGTTTTCATAAGAGTGTAAGGTTTATTTTTTGCCAAGAATGATCTCAACAGTAATATTGCTTTCAGTAAATGATGCAACATCAATAACGCTGTTCTCAACTTCTTTTCCATTTATTTTCAAAGACCTGATCGTTGAATTGCCGCCCTCTGGATTCTTCACGGTGAGGAAGAATCGTTTTCCTCTAAAGGTTCGCTCTGCTTTGAATATTTTCCAATGGGAGGGAATATTCGGTGCGAAAGTAATTCCTTTCAGACTGGTTCTGAATCCGATGATATAATCTAATGCGATACGGTACATCCAAACCGCAGTTCCGGTAAGCCATGAATGGCTTGCCTGATTTTCAGTTTCATGATCGGGACTTGTGACATATTCAGCAAAGACATATGGTTCCGTCTCATATCGATCGATATTTGCAGATGAATTTAACGGGAGCATTTTTGTATAAATATCAAATGCAGATTCTACATCACCATTGATGATGGATGCGAGGATGAACCACGACGATGCATGGTTGAACACTGCGCCATTCTCTTTCTTACCGGGAACACATCTGCTGATCAATCCGATCGTATCTTCAACTTCGGTGTATGAAGGCCATACTATTTGAATTCCGTACGGAGTTCCAAGATGATTTTTCGTTGACTGAAGTGCCTTGTCTGCTCGGTCCTTTGGAGCGAGTCCGGAAATGACCGACCATGTCTGTGCGTTGATGAATATCTTTCCTTGTTTATATTTTTTTGAACCGACCGACTCGCCATTATCGCGGAATGCACGAAGATACCATTCACCGTCCCAACAGACTTCATTGGTTACTTTCTCCAATTTAGCATAGAATTTCTCCCAACGCTGGCGAGTGTCAGAATCGTTTCTATGATCGAGAAGTTCAAATGTTTTTTTCAGCATATATGCAAGAAAGAATGCTCCCCATACAGTTTCCCCTTTCCCAAGTGGACCGATATGATCAAGCGTATCATTCCAATCGCCATTCATTATTTTTGGAAGACCGCGTTCAGTCGTTGCTGAAATTGCAAAGTCTAATGCTTTGACGAGATGTTCATAGACTGTTCCCGAACCTTCGTCATAAAATCGCACGGTTTCTTCCAGGATCGAATAGTCCGCGGTCTCGTTCAGATATTCAATAATGCCAAAGGGAATCCATAACGGAGTATCGGAATGATTTGTTTTTTCTCCGCTGTCTGTCATCTTGAAAAAATTATGAAGGGTCGATCCATTCTTGAATTGAAAACGTAATGCATTCAATAATCGAGCACGTACTCGTTCCGGATTGGCGAT
>DMPG01000065.1:0-1835 GCA_003456055.1 Bacteroidota bacterium
GATACTAATGGTGATAGTAGTGTTACCGGACCAGCTAGAGGAAACTGGGATATGGTTTGGCTCTATTATAATCAGAACAGCACAAGTGTGTTGAACAACTGCATTTTCAAATGGGGCGGTTCAACCGGAAACGGAAATGTTCGGGTTGACGGTACAACTCCAATCATTGAAAGTATCTATAGTACTCAAAGCTCAAACTATGGATTGTATCTATACAATGGTGCGAATTCGACGGTCTCAAATTCAACGTTTGGTTCGAATAGTACGTATGGAATTTATATTCCAAGTTCAAACCCTTCCATTTATAATGCAACGATATCCGGTAACGGATCGTATGGTATAAATGCTGTAGGAACTTCCCGTTTTACTGTACGTAAATCAAAAATGACCGGTAACACTTACGGAATTGTTGCTGATGGAGGAGCTTCGAGTGCAACACTTATTTCATTGGATAGCTCAATTATTTCTTTTAATACGAACGGCGGACTATACTTATGGTACGGTACCGGTCCTCAAACAATTGCGTACAATCGTATTGAGGGAAACGGCGCTGGATATGGACTATGGTGCTTTAATGTCAATGCCCTTGTAACAATCGATAGTAATATAATCATTAATCATGGCGGTGAAGGAATTGTCACTTCAAAAGCTTCTATCACAAATAATCTCATTCAGGGAAACAGTTTACCGATCACATTAATTGGACGGGTGAACAGTACGTACAGTGGAAATACGATCGTAGGAAATAAGTATAACAATGCATTAGGTCTTAGAGCGACCCGTGGTGAGGAAGGCTTACGAGATACACTAAGTACGGTCTTTCCCGCGGGAATTACTTCAAAGACGTATTTTTTTATTGATGATGCTTCTTCAGTTGTTGTGGCTAGCGGAACGAAATTGGTCATTCAACCAGGAGTAATAATTAAAATTGCTGCTGGCCTGTATTTTCGGGTGGATGGGACATTGATTGCTGATGGTACACAATCAGATCCAATCGTTTTTACATCGTATCGTGATGCTTCGTACGGCGGTAAAACAAATCTTTTGACCGATAACACTGCTCCAGCTCCCGGCGATTGGCAGTATGTTCGTCTCTACACTAATACAACAAGTGGAACTGTTTTTAACAATTGCATTTTCAAATATGGCGGACTGAACGGCTATGGTAATTTATTCTTGAGCAATGATATTGTTCTTGCAAATCCCATCACAAATATCATCAGCCGAAAATCAAGTTCAAATGGAATTTATCTCAGTGATTGTCAGGCTACGTTTGATAATGTTACACTTGATAGTAATGCATCGTATGGATTATATGTTTTGGGAAATAGACCATCGGATGTGACTGTAAGGAATAGTATTATACAAGATAATAATGGTGCTGGTTTACAAGCGGTCAATAATTCTGCATTTCGTGAAGTATCAAATTGTTTCATTCGAAGAAATAATGGATGGGGAATTGGTACTTCTAATGGAACGTTGGATCAAGTCTTTCAGGGAAACACAATCACCAATAACACCGCTGGGATTTATACAAATAGTCCGCCAATTCTTCCCTCGAACCTTCGATTTGTCGGTAACACGATTACCGATAATGCCGGCGACGGAATTCTCAGCAGCCGAGCAACATTTATTGACAACACCATACAACGAAACCGTTTTCCACTTGCGGTATGGAGGCGTACCGGAAATATTTATGTTGATCCAAGCGGTGTGGACGGAAATATTATTTCAGATAATATTTATAATGCAATCGCTATTTGGGATGTCGAAATCTCCGATACTTTAAAAGCTACGTTTCCGAAGGATATCACTTCAAAAACGTATGTTGCCAT
>DMPG01000065.1:1866-9056 GCA_003456055.1 Bacteroidota bacterium
AATTGGCAGCAATTTAATGTGTATGGTACACTGATCGCAAACGGAACGTTGGCGAAGCCTATTATTTTCACATCATGGAGAGACAGTACTGTTGGTGGTAAGACCACGTCGCCGACTGATTTTACACCGCCTGCGCCGGGAGATTGGAATTATATTGCATTCCGCAACGGCAGCGGAGCTTCAGTCGTTCGGAATTGTCAATTTAAATATGGCGGAAGGGATGGACAAAAAACCGTCTATTTTGAAACCAACGTTGGTGCCATGACTTTTTCAAATAACTTGGTAAGACGATCAATGTCGGCAGGAATTTATGTATACAATACACCAATTATCATTGATAGTACAGCCGTCGATAGTTGTGCAGAATCCGGAATTCAAGTTGGTGCCAATGCAGCAAACATTGTATCGATACGGAATTCAACGATTACCAAAAACACTCTATACGGAGTATGGGTCCAAAGTCCGGCGAACCTCTCAGTTCTTTCGAATTGTACTATTTCAAATAATACAAAAACGGGATTCTTTATTGAGAACAACACCATATCCCTTTCGGTCATAGGGAATACAATAAATAATAATGGCGATCATGGAATGTATTTACTTGCGCGGAACGATGCGATCGATACGTTGTTAATGATAGCCGGAAATAAAGTTCGGAACAATGGACTGGCTGGAATTTTTTCATCGAGAGCATATATGATCGATGATTCCATTTCCGGTAATCGGTATGCGATCGGTGTCCTCGGACAACTTTCGTTAACAGGTACCGGTACTTCATTGGGTAACTTCTATGAGAACAACGTAATTGCAGGAAATACCTACAACGATGTTTTGGTAACACAAGAGAACGTCGTTGGTAGATTGGGTGAATCGCTTCCTCCAAATTATTCGAAAGTTATTGCTGTGCGAGGAGATCTTAATGTAGTATCAGGAGATACTCTTCGGATTGCTCCCGGCAGTATCATTAAATTTCCCAAAGAATATGGCAGCGGATATATCCAGGTAAGCGGCACAATACTTTCGGAAGGAACAACGAACAATAAGATCGTATTTACTTCCTGGAAGGATGATACGTATGGTGGTGATACCAATCGTGATACTTCTACTACGGTCCCGGTTCCCGGTGATTGGAATCGCATCAATGTGACCGGAGCGACAACAAATGGTTCTCACTTTATTAATACTATCGTGAGATATGGAGATGCATTAAATACCGGCACGCTAGATTTTAACCAAACATCGGCATCAATTGAATCGTGTTTTGTTTCATATTCAAAGAGTTGGGGGGTGAAGTTCAATAATTCATCTTCAGTCTTGACCGGTACAGAAATTCATCACAATGGGTCCGGGATTTATGTCAGCGGAACACCTCAACCGACGGTGAACTACAACAATATTTATCTTAATACTTCGTACGGACTCTATTCATTCTCAACCAGTGCAAATACTAACGCACAGAATAATTATTGGGGTGCACCGACCGGTCCTAAAAAAACTACAGGTCCAGCTACCGGACCGAACCGATCAAATCTTTCAGGTTTGGGAAATCAGATTTTCATCTCCGGCACCGGAGATGTCAGCTGGGATCCATATTTAACAACCCGATCCGGAATTTTACCGGGTGATGTGAGCGGGAATGGACAAATTTCTGCATTTGACGCTTCGATGATTTTACAATATCTTGTCAGTCAGATTAACCTTTCACCGGTACAACGTCTCGCGGCAAATGTCAGCGGTGATACTACAGTAAGTGCATTTGATGCTTCGTATATTTTACGGTATGTTGTTGGGTTGATATCAGGCTTTCCGGGTCTTGGAAAACAATCTATCGAAAGCGATATTGCTTCAGCGTTTGCATTCACTATTGAAAAGGGACAAAATGCAAACGAGTTTGATCTTATCATTCATCTTAACAAACCGACAAACGTATTTGGTCTGAATGTTAACCTTTCGTTTGATACAACATTGGTAAAACCGGTTAGAATGAAAAAAACGATGGAATCTGACAGCATGATGATGGTGTATAATTTCACGAACGGTTATGCTAATGTTGCAATGGCAGGATTGAAACCGCTGAATTCGGAAGGCGATGTTGCACGATTTACGTTCAGTATTTTCGATCCCGCAAAAGCGCAGGAACAAATATTATTCACAGTGAAAAAATTTGTGTTGAACGAAATGGATGTGACGAAGGATGTGGGCTCTATCATATTAAATGTGGAAGATATTGCCGAAGTTCCTACAACATTTGCGTTGTCGCAGAATTATCCGAACCCGTTCAATCCTTCAACAACGATCAATTATCAATTACCGACAGAGAGCAAAGTAACAATCGTAATCTATAATATGCTCGGACAAATTGTGAGAACGTTGGTCAACACAGAGCAAAGCGCGGGATATCATTCGCTTCGGTGGAACGCAACTGATGATAATAATAGAACGATCTCCAGCGGTGTCTATCTTTACAAGATCATTGCTCAGTCACAAGGTAAAAATGTTTTTGTAAACACAAAAAAGATGCTGCTGTTGAAATAATGAACGACGAAAAGAATTACCAATGAAAAATTCATTTCTCTACTCTACCATAGCCGCGGTGATTGTATTTTGCGGCGGCATTGCACATGCACAGACCGATACTGTTCATCTTCGATTACAAAACGGGTTAGAAAAGCGAGGTATGACATACGCCTATCCGATCTATTGCGATGATTCGCTTACGGTTGCTGATTCTGTGATGTCCGGTGAATTTACTTTAAATCACAATGGTGTTGTTTTGGATATCGTGGGTGTTGAAAAGATTGGAACGATGCTTTCTACTGTGGATACTGTTTTTTATAATTCTGTATTAAAAAAAATTGTTTTTGCAACCACCCAACCAATTACCGGCAAAGGTGTTTTACTCTATCTCACGATTGTTGTCAAAGCGTCGGCGAGCGGCATAACTCCGATGAATTTTACGAGTACATTGTTCAATGAGGGAAAACCTTTTGCAAAAGTAACCGCCGGTTCATTCCGTCCGATGGATATCTTTATCAATCCAAAAACCCCGCCGCAGAATAAAGTTGTCGGTGATACGATCATATTCACTGTATCAGGTGATGTATCTCCACCGGTATTCTGGAGTGTTGGTGATACATCAATTGCCTCGATCACTTCGTCAGGAAAACTGATCGGCAAAAAAATCGGTCAATCGTACGCCAAGGTTGTTGATTCGTACGGATTGGTCGATCAGTCATTTATTTTTCCGATCAATTCTCCTGCATTGAATAGTCTAACAATGACCATCTCAGACACTTCGTTCATGCAAAATCTTACGTTTGATCTTCCGATTCGAGTTTCCGATGTCACTTCGTTAGGTATCATTTCAGCACAATGGAAATTGAACTATAATATAAATTCTCTTGTGCCGAAAGGTGTATTCACTACTGGAACGTTGGCACAATCGTGGGGTGCGCCAACAGTAAATTATGGATTAGGAACAATGGATGTTGCGATGGCAGGTCCGGATACACTCACAGGGAAAGGGGTTTTAGCGTATGTTCGTTTTCAAGTAAAACGGTTTGCAACTCAAAATTCGAATCTTGATCTGCAGAACATTCTTTTTAACGAAACAATGACCGCAACCGTTGACAATGGTGTTTTTACGACGATACAAGGACCGACGATCACGATCAATCCAAACAGACAAATACTTACGCGCGGCGATACGGTAACATATTTTGCAATTGGCGGAACTCCGCCGTATAAATGGTTTTCTTCGAACGCTGCAATAGCTTCAGTTGATTCTCTTTCTGGAAAATTACAAGCAATATCTCGCGGAAACTTTACTCTTTCTGCGTTCGATGCTCAGGGTTTCGACGGCACGTTCACTGTTTCCGTCAATGATTTTTTTGCATCAATGCCGGATACCACAGTCCGCATCGGTGATTCAGTCGATGTTCCAATTTACATTACGGATGTAACAGGGTTAGGGATTTATGCTAAAGATATTTATATAGGTTACGATACGACAAAAGTTCATTTCAAGGAGATCATCACAAACGGAACAATCAGTAGTAAAATGACAGCATTTGTGAACGATTCTGGCGGAATAATCCGAATGGCATTTGCAGATGACAGTGCTCTCACCGGACAAGGAATTTTTGCAAAACTTCGTTTCCATCATATGCCGCCGTCAGGTCCAGGACAATTTACACCGTTGACATTTCTTAAATACCTGAACAATGAAGGACCGCAGACAGCGACATTGAAGAACGGAAAGATCACAATTCTTCCGCGGCTGAACACCGATCCGGTCTTTACAAAGGGGATGAATGATACAATAATCTTTGAAGATCAGCAGTTGACATTTGATTACGATGCATTCGATATCGATAACGATCAAATAAATTTCTTTTTGCAAAACCAGCCGGTTGGAATGACGATGGATTCAATGACCGGCATATTGAATTGGAAACCAAATTCGAATCAGGCAGGGATCTATAACATTATTGTCGTTGCAGTTGATGGTAAAGGGGGCATTGTATCGAAACCGTCAAAGATAACCGTGCTGAACACTAGTACGAATCAACCGCCTCAATTTACTTCTGTCTTGCCCGATACGACCATAATCGAAAACATTCCGTTTACATTTCAGTATTCTGCATCCGATGCGGATATTTCCGATACGTTATTATTTGGTTTAATCTTTCCACAACCGGGATCAGGAATAACTGTTTCCCCTAAAGGATTGTTGAGCTGGACTCCGAATTCTTTTCAAACAGGAAAAAATCTTATCATTGTTGGAGTCACCGATGGGAAAAGCGGTACACTTGATACGGCAATTGTTTCAGTGCAAAACGTAATCGTAAATAGACCTCCGCAATTTATCACAACGCTTCCGGATATTGTTGTCCCGGTTGACACTGTTCTGAATTTTAAATATGCGGCTGTTGATCCCGATAATGATTTTCTTATTTATTCCTTGATGAAATTTCCGTTCGGTGCTGTAATTCAGACCGATGGGATGTTTGCTTGGAAACCGTCTGCCGCACAAGTGGGAAGAGACACGATCATTGTAGCTGTGGGTGATGGAGAGTTTATCGTTTTGGATACCGCAGTTGTTACAGTGCAAAACGGAACCGTCAATAGACCTCCGCAATTTACTGGAACGCTTCCGGATATTAATTTCCCCGTCGATTCCACATTGAATTTTAAGTATAAAGCGTTCGATCCCGACAATGATAATGTGATCTTTTCATTTGTGAAATTTCCATCGGGTGCCGTCATTCAGCTTGACGGTTCATTCTCTTGGAAACCTTCGGTGTCACAAATTGGAAAAGATACAATTGTAGTTGCAGTCAGTGATGGTTTCCTTATTACTCTCGATACTGCGGTTGTTACGGTGATTGGTTTCCCAAGCGTACTGTTTTCTCAGAACAATATTGATTTTGGTTCGATAAGCTTTGGCGGTTCAAAAACACTCTCAACAACCGTAAAGAATGCCGGTACTACACCGCTGATACTAACCCTTTTGCTGTTGCCGGAATTCAATCTGAATCCTGATCCGAATTTTATTCTTGATACAACCGGTATTTCATTCATTGCTCCGGGGACAGAAAAGAGCATGAGTATTACATATCATCCTAACTCTGTTGGGGGACATTTTACTGCGTTTGTATTTAAAACAAACGATCCAAAAAACCCGGTGATGATATTAAGTGCAAATGGTTCTGCCATTGCAAAACTTGCAGTAACAAAAAAAATACTTATAGATACTTTACATAGTTCAGCACTTGTGTCCACAGATCCATTAAGTGGAATTAATCAGTTGAAAAATTTTTTTGAACAAAGCGGAATTCAAATATCATGGACAGGCTCTGACCTTCGACCGTCCGGAAATGATATTTTATTATTGATCGCTCCGCAGAATATCTTTACAAGACAGGAAATTGATTCTGTGAAAAAATTTGTTACCAACGGAGGTTTGTTGGTAGCGCTTGGTAATTCTGCGATGGAAGGAAATAACCCGGCCGCATTAAATTCATTATTGAGCGATACATCGTGGATCACCAATCTTGCACTCGATTCAAATTTGGTTGTCGATTCTTCCAGATTTTATATGAATGCATCCGAGCCGCTGCTGATGAACTTTGCTGATGCAAAGCATCCATACTTTGCCAATGTTGACACACTCGTATTTTTTGGCAGCGCAAGCGTAACAGTTACCGGAACGGCAATTCCGTTGATTACAACTTCACCAAAAGGAAAAACAATTGGCTCGAAAACTATCACACAACCGGCAGTTGCAGGTCTTAGCAAAATTGGCAAAGGAAAAATCTTATTGCTTGGAGATGCCGATGTTTGGAAAGCGGAATCATCGAATCAAGCAAATGTCCAACGACCGGAACCAAATATTTTACTAAAAGATAATCTTACGTTTGCGATCAATGTATTCAGTGTAACCGAAGATTACGAAGTGAAACTTCCGAGCAAAACCTTAAATGAGCAATATCAATTGGTGAGTATTCCGTTCGATCTTGATAATGCTGATGTTGCATCCGTTCTTAAAGGGTTGGGTGCGCAGAATCCATTAGCGTGGAGATTATTTGGGCATTATGATCCCGCCGCATTGAAGTATGCGGAGTTTCCAAGTGAGAAATTCACATCATTCAAGCGGGGAGAATCGTATTGGCTCATTACGCGCGGTGAATTTGGATTGAGTCTTGGCAACGCAACGATCGTTCCCGTTCAATCATTCTACCCGATCAAGATCGGTCCCGGGTATTCGATGGTTGGAAATCCATTCCCATATAAAGTAAGCTGGAAAAATTCTCCCCATGATTCGACGCAAAATCTTATCTGGAAATTTGACGGTGAATCTTTCAAAGCCGAATCTCTTGCACTGGATCCGTTTACAGGATATTTCGTTAAAAACTTGGCGAAGGATAGCATAACCATTTATATCAATCCCGAAGATATTACCGGTTTAGCAAAATCCGGATATTCTGCCGCAGTGTATCAAAAAGGAGAGTGGAGAATTGGTATCAATGCAACTTCCGGAAAATCCGCTGATAATGAAAACTATGCCGGTGTTGCGCAGGGAGCAAAGAGTGAATTTGATTCGTACGATATTGCTGAACCTCCAACGGTACCGACCGACTATGTGATCGTTCGTTTTCAGAACAATTCATGGAAACAGCACAGCGGAT
>DMPG01000065.1:9112-32515 GCA_003456055.1 Bacteroidota bacterium
CACAGTTTGGAAATCTTCCAACCGATTTTGTCATCTATGTTGTTGATAAGACGACTGAACGAGTGGTGCGGTTAGATCAAACGGTTCATTATGAATTTACTATGAGCAAAAATGAATCGCGCCGTAATTTCCGTTTGATTGCGGGTAAAAATGATTTCATTGAAAAGAATACGCAGGGAATTCCGCTGATTGCTGTTGATTACTCATTGATGCAGAATTATCCCAATCCGTTCAATCCTTCAACACAGATCCGGTATACACTTGGGCACAGCGGAAACATTTCACTCGATATCTATAATGTTTTAGGTCAGCAAGTTCGTTCGTTAGTAAATACGATCCAACAGATCGGGACATATGAATTAGAGTGGGATGGAAAAGATAATAACGGAAACACTGTTTCAACAGGAGTATATTTTTACAAACTCACGGTGATTTCCAATGGCGAAAAGGCATTTACCGAAACAAAAAAATTAATGCTGCTTAAATAATTGCGAACAAACCTTGCGAAGGTTTCTATAAAGCTTACCCAACCTTCGCAAGGTTTTGCAGTTTGCATATTTAGACTTTGTATTGCATTGTCACTCTTTAACCCGTACATTTCATCAGTACGTTCACCTGATCACGATCACTTCTCAGAAAATCCGATGAAAAAATTCTATACAATTATTTTTCTCTCTTTTATATTTACGACACTATTCTATGCTCAACTTCAGCCGCCGAAGCGCGAATTTCGTGCCGCTTGGGTTGCCACAGTATCGAATATCGACTGGCCGTCATCATCCGGTCTAAGTACTTCGGCGCAAAAAAATGAGATCATATCAATCCTTGATAAGCATAAAGCGAGTAATATCAATGCAGTTCTTTTTCAGGTTCGTCCATCGTGCGATGCATTTTATTTGAATGGTTTAGAGCCGCTTTCGCAATGGCTTGTCGGCTCTCAAGGAGGGAATTTTTCCGGTGCATCCTATGATCCGTTGCAATTCTGGATCGATGAAGCACACAAACGCGGGATGGAGTTGCACTGCTGGTTCAATCCATATCGTTCCGTCGTTTCATCGGGAAGCAGTGTTCATTCTTCACATGTTTCAAAAGTACACCCGGAATGGAATATCACCTACGGTGCAAGTCCGTATAAACTTCTTGATCCCGGAATTCCTGCTGTTCAAAATTATTCGTTGAGCGTTATTATGGATGTTGTTCGCCGGTATAATATTGACGGTGTTCATTTTGACGATTATTTCTATCCGTACGGCGGAATGACGAATCAAGACAGTGCCACATTTGCAAATTATAAGGGAGCGTTTTCAGTAATCGGCGATTGGCGCAGAAACAACGTAAATACTTTTATTGCAAGGGTTCACGATAGTATCAAAACGGTAAAACCATGGGTAAAGTTTGGTGTAAGTCCATTCGGAATTTGGAAGAGTGGAACACCATCTGGTGTTTCGGGTTTGAGTGCATATTCCGATATATTTTGTGATGCACTGAACTGGCTGCAGAATCAAAAAGTCGATTATATCACACCGCAAATGTATTGGAAAATAGGTGGTTCTCAAGATTATTCAAAACTAATGCCGTGGTGGAATACGCAGTTGAACGGAAGACATTTGTACTCAGGGAATGCAGTTTATCGATTGACTGATGCAACGTTTACGACAGTAAACAATGCTTCTGAAATTCAAAATCAAATCGAACTAAACAGAGTTAACAGTCGAGCATTAGGGTTTGTTGCATTCAGCTCTAAATCGGTAACGGGAAATTTAAAAGGTATTCAGGATTCTTTGCGTGCGAATCAATTCAAATATCCCGCGTTACATCCAACAATGCCGTGGCTGGATAATGTTGCTCCGCTCGCTCCGGTCAATCTTATATCAACGGTTGTAAGCAATACAGTTCAACTTCAATGGCAAAAACCGGGGGTTGCATCAGATAATGATTCTGCAAAATATTTTGCAATTTATCGTGCACTGTCTCCTGATACAATTAATATCAACAATGCAAAGCAAATTATAAAAATTACGACGAATGACACAACTCGATTTGTTGACAATGCAGTTGTCAACGGTTCTACATACGCATATCTTGTCACCGCATTTGACAAATTACACAATGAAAGTGCTGCAACGGCAACGATCAATCTTGTTGTAACGGGAGTGGAAGAAGAAGTTCTGTCCCCATTCAATTTTGTGCTTGAGCAGAATTATCCCAATCCATTCAACCCGGTCACAACAATTCAGTTTACATTACAGCATAGTAATTTCACCTCATTGAAAATTTATGATCTGTTAGGAAGAGAGATTGCAACAGTGGTTGAGAGTGAGATTGGATCAGGAACACATTCGTATCAATTCTCCGGAGCAAATCTTGCAAGCGGTGTCTATTTATATCGAATAGTTTCAGGAAGTTTTGTGCAGACAAGAAAAATGGTAATGCAAAAGTAAGTTTCGAATAATTTTTTTTGAGACGTCATTGCTAAACAGTCTAAAAAATGGCTTAATCAATCAAATTTGTCACTTTTTTTAGTTTAAAGAATTTCGGCACAATTTTGTTGCTTTATTAGCTCAAAAATAGTTAACATTACGACAACAGAAAAAAAATCCCATCGATACTGTGCCGCAGGAAAAATATCTCGCACACAAAAATGTACTTCACAACAATAAAAATTAGATTTGTATTTCAATATTCCTTTTTCAATAAGGAGATGAATCAGTGAAATCTTTTGCTACTCTCTGCTTAATTCTGCTGTTTACTTCAACCTTAGTTTCAGGAACAACCGGAAAAATTTCTGGCACTGCGAAAGACGCACAAACAGGAGAATTACTTGTTGGTGTCAACATTGTTGTTATTGGCACAACACTTGGTGCGACGACGAATATTGAAGGAGAATTTGTTATTCTGAGTGTTTCTCCGGGAGAATATTCGGTACGAGCATCATCGATTGGTTTTGGTTCGGTTTCTCAGACAAATGTGCGTGTGCAAATTGATCAAACAACGGATCTAAAATTCTTTTTGAAGCAGGAAGCTATTCAGGGAGAAGAAGTTGTTGTTGTAGCACAACGTCCTGTTGTACAAAAAGATGTTGCGGCCAGCACAGCAAATATTACATCGAAAGAAATTGAAAGTCTTCCTGTAACTAGCGTAAGCGCAATCGTTGGTCTGCAAGCAGGTATTCAAGCAGGTCTAACAGTTCGCGGAAGTGGATCTGATCAAACGGCGTTTGTTGTTGATGGATTGACATTGCGAAATGAACGCGATAATACTCCGTATAGTGGAATTAGCCTGAGTTCAGTTCAGGATATTCAAGTCCAAACTGGTGGTTTTAATGCAGAGTATGGAAATATTAGATCTGGTATTGTTAATGTGGTTACGAAGGAAGGAAGCACAACAGCATATTCCGTTGCAGCAACAGTACGATACAGTCCGCCGACTCAAAAACATTTTGGTCCTTCAGTGTACAACCGTGATTCATATTGGATTCGTTCACGCATTGATCCGACGGTTGCGTGGACTGGAACAAGCAACGGTGCGTGGGATACGTATACACAACGCCAATATCGTCCATTCGAAGGTTGGAATGCTGTTTCGGCTTCTACATTAAAAGATGATGATCCCACAAATGATTTAACCCCTCAAGCTGCTCAAAATTTATTTCTTTTTCAATTTCGTCGTCAGGGTGATATTGTCGAATCGGATTATGATATTGACGCAGGCTTCGGAGGACCGGTGCCTTTTATAAGTTCCGAGTTAGGAAATCTTCGATTCTTTGCATCGTACCGACAAGCAAAGAATATGTATTTAATTCCGCTCTCAACCGATGCATACGAAGATTACACAGGTCAGTTCCGCGTTACGTCCGATGTTGGCGAAGGGATGAAATTCATGGCAGAAGGAATCATCGGTCAGCAGACGGGTACAAATAGCAACAACTCCGGACTTCCCGGAATTTTCCAATCAACATCGGGAATTGCAAGTGTGCTGGATCGCGTGAGTTATATTGATGTTCGTATTTACAGCCCTGACTATTTTGCTCCGACAACGATCAATATGAATAGCCTCGGCGGAAAATTTACCAATGTAATTTCATCTTCAACGTACTATGAAGCAAGTTTTCATAGGCAGTCATTTAAATATAACACCAACCCGGGTGAGGCGCGCGATACAACAAAGAAATATCTTTTTGGTAATAGTTACTATGTTGATGAAGCACCGTATGGCTTTTCCGAAGCAACCGCCGGACGATCATTTTTGACAAATAATATTGGTTTCAGTAATTCACGAGATTCAAGTATACTTACTACCTATGCTGCAAAGATTGATTTCAGCAGTCAGGTCAATCGCTATAATCAAATCAAAGCTGGTGTTGAGTTTATCTATACGCAAAGCCAGGTTAATTACGGGTTAAAAGATTACATTGCGCAAATNNTGCAAATTGTTACTCGGTCTCATTGGGACACACACCCCATTCGCTTATCATTCTACACACAAGACAAGTTTGAATATGAGGGGATGATTGCTAATCTCGGTTTACGTTTAGATTATTCAAATCCGGGTGGTGAGTGGTATATAATAACACCATTTGATAAAGACTTAAGTTTGGAACAGTCAGGAAATACAAGTATTGATAATACGCTTGAAAAAGAACCAGTAAAAAAGATGTTGAATCTAAGTCCTCGAGTAGGCATAGCTTTTCCGGTGACCGAGTATTCAAAACTCTTCTTTAATTACGGTCATTTTCGATCAATGCCCACTCCTGAAAATCTATTTCTTGTGCGAATTGACCCTCGATACAACACTGTTACTCGATTCGCAAATCCAAATAATCCGCTTCCTAAAACAGTTGCATATGAATTGGGGTACGAACACAGTTTGTTTGAAGAATATTTAATCCGAGTTGCCGGATATTACAAGAATATTTCAGATCAAAGCAACTTAATTACATATATCGACAGCAAAGGAACTGAATACAGTATTTCAGCAGCAAATTCGTACGAAGATATTCGCGGGTTTGAAGCAACTTTTTTAAGAAATCGCGGAGATTGGGTAACAGGTTTTTTGAATTATACGTATATGGTCAGTTCATCCGGAAGATTTGGATTTGCAGAAGAGAATGCTGACCAAACACGTCAAAGAAATTATGAGCAAGACAATCGAACAAATGATCTTTATCAAACAAAACCTGTTGCCCAGCCATATGCCCGCGCAAGTATTGATTTCTTTACCCCCATTGATTACGGTCCTATGTTTGGCTCTATAGGTCTTTTAAATGATTGGCGCTTGAACATAACTGCAAGCTGGCAAGCGGGACGGCATTTTACATGGTTTGGTGGCAGCACTCCTCCTGCCGATGTTGGAGTTCAATATAACGCACAATATCGGGATTTTTACAATGTGGATATGCGATTAAATAAGAACTTTAAATTTGGAATGACCACGATTCAACTTTTTGTAGACATGAGTAATATGTTTAACATAAAGAACTTTTCAGGATATGGTTTTTTTGATGCGAACGATTTCAATTACTACATGAAATCATTACATCTTAAATCAGAAATGTACGACAGTCGTTCGGGGTACATTAATATTTCCGGAGATGATCAGCCAGGTGATGTACGAAAAGAAGGAGTTTCATATACTCCCATTGAAGCCGTTGGAAGTATTTCGGGAGTGCCTGCAGGTCAGATTGAAAAGAGTGCGATTTATTGGGAGAAAACTACGGGAAAATATATGAAATACAACGGGACATCATGGAACGAAGTTGAAGCTAGCCAAATATCGAAAATCCTTGATGATAAATCGTACATTGATATGCCTAATATGGACTATTTTGTATTTTTGAATCCCCGCGATATTTTCTGGGGATTAAAGATTAGTGTAGATTTCTAAATTTAATCATTGAGAGGAAACAATGAAGTTTCTTTTGAAACAAAGTTGCCTAGTACTGTTCATTATAACAAGCATCACTGCACAAACACAAATAGCAGGAAAAAGAGCATGGATGAGTGTTGGCTCTATTCACAATTGGTATTTTAATTACGGCAGCGAATACGAAGAGGGATGGATAGCAGAACAACAATACGGACTTCAATGGCCAGCATTATATCAACACCAGGATATGCAGGCAGCAAAGGGACTCTGGATTGCGGCTTCAAACTATTCAGATTCCAAAGGATCTTTCCCTGTTAAAGTAGTTCATGTAGGACCGCGTGTAACGGGTTCGGGAGAATTCTTCCCGGTAAAATTTTCAATGACTAGCAAATATGAACCACCGGTAATTACCGTTGATGGTGTTGCAACATACAGCAAGTTGATCGAAAATGATGCGGTTGATAAAACAATGAAGTGGGATCGGATCATAGACAATGTTACCCACACCGTGATCGGTCTGACAATGAATAGAAAAATTATCGGATTCAGTCAGCAGTTTCATGATAATTATATTGTGTATGATTATACATTTACTAATACCGGAATTGTTGATGGAAATGGTACAACTCGAGATCCAATGACGTTGAATGGTGTGTATTTCTATTTTCAAAACCGTTATTCAATTTGTGCTGATACACGGTACGTTTTTGGCAATGCGACCGGCTGGGGGATTAACACTTTAAATGACGTTCGCGGTGATACAATTGTAGCGTCAACATTTTTCCCTGGAAACAAAGACAATGACATTCGTGCAAATTATTCCTGGCATGGGAAATACCCTTCATTTACCGCATACGATAATATCGGTGGATCAATATGGACTCCATATTATGATAAAACGGATACTTCTGGCAGATTAGGATCGGCACAATTTGTCGGTTTAGCTACTCTGCATGCAGATACATCACCAATAGATTCTACTGATAATAAATCTCAACCTTCAACAACTTCCTTTGAGGGATCGGATGAGCCTAATACTCGCGGCAACAATCACCTTAATGTCTCTGGAATGCTTTCAGAATATGAATGGATTAGAAGAGGACACACACTTCCGCGCCATGTAGATAAAACTAATCCTAATGGAATGAGTGGAGCGCAAGGAGATCCTGCATTAGGGTCGCCGGGAGGATGGTCGATAGCAAATGGTTATGGACCGTATACATTAGCTCCAAGCGAGAGTATTCATATAGTAATGGTAGAAGGTGCTGCCGGTTTAAGTCGAGAAGCTGCTATTTCTGTAGGAAGAAAGTTTAAATCGGGTTTAATTTCAGTAGCAGCAAAAAATGATTCGGTGTATACAGGACGTGATTCATTATTTAAAACATTTCGTAGGGCGTTGGCCAATTACAGCACAAATTGGAATATACCACAACCACCACCTCCGCCAAAGAAATTTACTGTATCCTCAGGATCAGGAAAAATTATTTTATCATGGGATCCCAATACAGACAACCCATCAGATCCTGCCGTTGTGAAATGGGAATTGTGGAGAGCAGTCGGCAGGTATGACAGTACATATTATAAAATATGGGAAGGTACGGGAACGAATTACAACGATACTACAGCATCACAGAATACCGCTCATTATTATTATTTGTCGGCAGTTGGTGATCCTTCTGTGAACAATGGCGCAGGTATGACTCTTTCCGGCGGACTTTCCAGCAGCCGGTACTATACTCAAACATATGTACCTGCATATCGAAGGACTCCGCCGGCAAAAAATTTATCAGAAGTGAAAGGGAAAATTAGAATTGTTCCCAATCCATATAACATAGCAGCAAAAGGCGGATTGCTTTTTCCGAGTGAACCTGATAAACTGTCATTTGTGAATATTCCCGGTGAATGCACGATCCGCATTTATTCGGAATTAGGTGAGCTTATTAAAACAATAGATCATGGATCTACCCCGGCAACGCAAACTGGCTCCGAAGATTATGATTGTACTACTTCATCTGGACAAATTATTGTAAGCGGAGTTTACATTGCTGTATTCACGACGCCCGCTGGAGAAAAGGAAATTTTAAAATTCGTTATTATTCGATAACTGGCAGGATAAAGAATATGAGAAACTATCTTTTTTTTAGTTGGATAATAATATTGACAATATTCATTATGTCTTGTAACCCGACGACGGGTTCCGATACGTATAATTCTACATGGTCGCCTTCGGGAGATTCAAAAAATACACCATGGAAGTTTCCATCCAATGTTGAATTTGTTCAGGTTGATAAGGGGTTTCAATTTTCTGCTACGATAAATGATTCGCTTGTTAATGATTCATTACTGAGTTATACATTTACCCCGCAAATTTATCAAGTCTCGAATATCACCTCTGCAAAAAGTGCTACGGTAAGTTTCAAAGCGCGAATATCTTCTGCTCCTGACTCCGTTAGTATACTTCCGTCTGGTAAAATCTCTCATCAGTTCGGACGAGTAGCCGGAACGATTGCCAGCAGCGGAGACTCAGTTCATTTTAGTGTGAAACCATTTACCGGTGATGTTGTTAGTATCGTCTCTCTTAGTGTGAACCCCGATTCATGCAGTTTAATGTTAAGGTTTAATGTTGCACTGCAATGGAATTCGTTTACCGCAGGAACACCGGCAAACCCGCTTCCCAAAACAAAAAAAGTAATTGTTGATGTAAGCAATATTGAAATGAAGGTTAATGGTATCTCAGTGTTGAAATAAAACATCTCCATAGGAATTGTATGAAAAAAATATCGTTTCTGATTTTTCTTTTTTTGCTGGTTACCGTTGTATCGGCACAAAATAAAAAGCTTGCTCAAACAGGGATGAAATTTCTCAATGTAGCAACTGATCCCCGCGCTGTTGCGATGGGTGAAGCGTTCACATCTGTAGAAGGATCATCAACGGCTCTCTTTTTTAACCCGGCAGGCTTGGCACGAATGCAATCTTCCTTTGAAGGGACTGTTGGCAGTACTCAGTGGATTGCTGATATAAATCATGTTTTTGCCAGCGCAGCGATCGCAACTCCTGGAAATGAGTATGGCGTTTTTGGTTTTACACTGCAATCAGTTGATTATGGTGAAATTACGCGAACAATTCGTGTTACAAACAGTGCTGAACAATATATGGATGTTGGGACATTTTCTCCGGTTGCACTCTCTCTTGGCATAGGGTACGCCCGGTCATTAAGTGATAGGTTCTCTGTTGGCGGCAGGGTTGCATTCAATATGCAGGATCTTGGCGATGGCATTAGTAGTGTCGACGGATTTAATAATCCTCTTGCTGACAATAACAGGGCGGAAGTATTATCATTTGATTTTGGAATGTATTATAAGACAGGATTGAAGAGTTTAAATTTTGCAATGAGTGTTAGAAATTTCTCGAAGGAGATAAAATTCCAACGTGAAGGATTTCAATTACCGCTGACGTTCCGGATCGGTGTTTCAGCGAATGTTGCTGATTTTATTTTCGATGAACAAGATGCTAATCAGATCCTGTTAACAGTTGATGCTGTTAACTCGCGTGATTATCCTGAAACGATCAATATGGGGGGGGAGTATGTATTTATGAAAATTCTTGCCATCCGCGCCGGCTATATGTTCGGATATGATGAAAAGGGATTCTCAGCGGGTATCGGTGTACATCAAGCAATTGAAGGAATTGATTTAGGTGTTGATTATGCATATTCGCCATTCGGTATATTTGGTACGGTAAATCGTTTTGCGATACAATTTTACTTCTAAAAAAAATTGAGATGATTATGAAACATCATACACGATTATTGTTCTTAACGGCTATAGTATTTTCTCTCGGTCTGATAGGATGCAAAGATGATCCTGCACCAAGTATTTATAATTCGTCTGTAGGCAACGGATCAACACCGGTTATTAATAGTATCAATCCGACTGATAGCGCGCAAGGCGGGGTTGACACACTCATAATTACCGGTTCAAATTTTTCTACGGTTACAGCGGAAAATCTTGTCTATGTAAATACCACAAATGCAACAATATATCAAAGCAGTGGAACACAACTTTCGGTAAAAGTTCCGCGCGCAGAAGTTGGAGATAGCGCGCTTATTCGTATTGCTGTTCAAGGTGCGCAAAAATTTAGTAATGGGATTTACTACAAAATTCTACCGGCAATAGTTGATTATGGAGAAGAAACAACTCCGAAGTTGTTGGGTGCTATTGAATTTGCAAAAGCCGTTACAACAGATATTTTGGGCAATGTTTATGTAAGCATTACTCTCACTACGACTACCGGAAGTACCGATTTGGGAGTTAAAAAAATTACTCCTGATGGAGTAGTTACTACTTTTGCTCCAAAAGCTACTGGCGTGTCGGAAGTGTTACCATTAAAGATGGGACCAAATGGTTCCCTCTACACGGTCCGAAGTTCTCGTCGCATTTTCCGCTATAACTCAGCGGGATCTGATGCCGGCACCGCATGGATTACATTGACTCCTGCTAGTGTTTCCATTGCGGATATGGATTTTTCAGAAAATAAAACTTTATGGGCGGCCGGAAGCAACACCACCATTGCTAATGCTACTGTTTATGCTATTTTACCAACAGCAACAGTAAAGACTTTTCCCTTTCCTGCGCGGGTAAATTCAGTAAGAGTGTACAACAATTATTTGTATATGTCTGCACAAAAAGACAGTGCTTGGGGAATTTGGCGTGCACCTTTATTGCCGAACGATAGCCTGGGAACACCGGAACTCTACTTTGATTTTACAGTATATGGTTCTGCTATTCCCCAGGGCATTACATTTAGTTCTACAGGAGATTTGTACGTCGCAACTGATGCTCCGCAAGGTATTATAGTCATTTTTCCTTCAAAAAATTCCATTGCTCGTTATGTTGACTATTCAAGTCTATTTGGTACAACGGTTAAATACTTTGCTTGGGGAAATGGAACAGAATTATATGCAGTAACAAGTGCGGGAAAACTTTTAAAGATTTATGTGCGTGCACATAGTGCGCCATATTATGGGCAATAACTTATAGTGGCATAAGAATTTACAATTGATCATAACCATTTATTAATTACATAGAAAGGAGTTTTGAGAAAGGTTGTATTATACAGCGTTTTGTAGCAGAAGTTTTTCAGCATTCGCAATTCACAATTAACATTCACAATATATAGAAAGGAGAACAAGATGAAGCGTTTAATTACATTCTTGTTTGTTTCGATGTTTCTGTTAAGCACTGCCTCAGTTTTTGGGCAGTATGTTGATAATGGAGTTTTTCCGGATACTAACACCTACAAAATAGGAGGTCGTGCTCTGAATGGTGGATTAGGCGTTGATCCTGCAGGAAAGGTTTGGCTGCGACAATATTATGCTGATACTGATTCTATAATACAGGCAGGTACCGGCAAGATGATTGCTGTTACACCTATTTCTGTATATAATGCAAACGGTACTCCGGCAAGTTTTTCACCGATTAAAGTTCTGACAGGTCCGGATCAAAACGGTGCAACGGTAACAGATACGCTTACCGGTACTAATACGGGTGGAAGAATAAATCCATCTAACGGGAATTTCGTTATTAATGTCGGTACTAAAAATGGATTCGCGGCATTTTGGGAAGTTGATTACAAAACGGGAGCAGGTGTAAAAAGAATTGCCACTCCTTATCCAAGTAATAATGCCGGTGTTGGTATTGATGGGTTTGGCAATTACTACACTGTTAATGTTCTTGGTGGCTTGGTTGGACAAGTAATTTCCCCGGCTGGAGCACTCGGTGACAAGTATGCGGAATCAGTTCCAGACATAGGCAGAACTATAGCGGCTTCACGTGATGGAAAAAATGTTTATGTCCCACGCTTTACAGTGCAAAAAATATTTGTCTATCATACTGATGCGGGAGAAGGCTTTGGACCGTTTACACTTGCAGATAGCTTTGCAATTGGAGGTTCCAGCGAATCAATTGATATACATCCCAAAACCGGTTACGTTTGGTTTTCCACAGATAGTGCCCGATCGAAAATGGATACTGTAAGTGTTGCGCGTAGAGTATGGGGCGATAATGTGTACTATGGATACAATCCTACCACAAAAACAATTGTAGACAGTTTTCGAGTAGATAGTTGGAAGGGTATAGCAACACTGTTCCCGCGTGGAATTGCTTTCAGTTCCACTGGAGATACGGTGTATGTTTCCCATTTTGATGGCAGAGTAAACGCAAACACTATTCGCAGGTTTGTTAAAGGAACGACAAGCGTACGACGTGATCCTGAACTTATTGCAACAAATTATTCCTTAATGCAGAACTATCCGAACCCATTCAACCCTTCAACACAAATTAAATTTACAGTTCCTTCAAATGTAACGGTAAGTTTAAAAGTGTATGATATGCTTGGAAAAGTAATTGCAACACTTGTTGAAGGAGATTATGCTGCCGGCTCTTATACTGCGGAGTTGAATGGCAAAGATCTTTCATCTGGCATGTATTTCTACACATTAACAACATCAAATGGTTTTTCACAAACCAAGAAAATGTTGCTGATTAAGTAACAAATAGTTCCAGACTCACTCACAAAATCCCGCATAATATGCGGGATTTTGTGTTTTTAAACGAATGCTAAAATTGATAGTCGCTCCTAATTTGGCTATATTTTATACATTAATTGCAAAATTGTGGGATTGTAATGGTATCTATTACTCAACAACGCATAGATGAACTGCTTCAAAATGTAAAGACCAAACGAATTGCTGTGATTGGTGATGTGATGATCGATCGATATATATGGGGAAATGTCAATCGAATCTCCCCTGAAGCACCGGTACCAGTCGTAGAAGTGGAAAGCGAATCATCGCGACTTGGCGGGGCGGCAAACGTTGCAAACAATATTGTTTCACTTGGTGCAAGCACACAGTTGATCGGTATTGTGGGAAACGACTTTTCCGGAAAAGAATTTTGTTCGATTCTTGAAGAGCAGAAAGCATCCATCCAAGGGATCATCATCGACCCTTCGCGCCCTACTACAGTGAAAACGCGGGTGATCGCTCATCATCAGCATGTCGTTCGGATTGACAGTGAAGAGAAAAGGGATATTGGGCAGGATATTCAGCAAAAAATATTTTCCGTTCTCGAAAAGAATATCGATTCGATCGACGGTATCATTATTGAAGATTATAACAAAGGTGTTGTTGTAAAGGATCTGATTCACGCGATCATTGAACTTGCACATCAAAAAAGAAAAATCATTACGATCGATCCAAAACTAAATAATTTTTTTGAATACAAGAATGTTACCGTTTTTAAGCCAAATAAAAAAGAAACCGAAGAAGCGTTAGGAAAGAAATTACGCAACGACACCGATGTTATTGCTGCCGGAAAAATTCTTATTGAAAAACTTCAGGCAGACAATATTCTTCTTACCAGAAGTGAAAAAGGGATGAGTTTGTTTGAGAAGAACGGAGCAGTGACGCACATTCCTACCAATGCTCGAAAAGTTGCGGATGTATCAGGAGCAGGAGATACCGTTATTGCGACCCTAACCGCGATGCTTTCAGCCGGTGCAACCATTAGTGAAGCAGCGCTTCTTGCAAATTATGCAGGCGGAATCGTCTGCGGTGAGGTCGGTATCATCACTATCGATCCTGCAATTCTGCGTTCCACTATCTTTGAACTGTAAGCATACAAAGGAGACGATGGGAAAAGTATATACTCGCCAATCATTGACCGAACAACGAACGACCTGGAAGCAGCAGCAAAAAAAAGTTGTCTTTACCAATGGTGTATTCGATATCCTTCATCGTGGTCATATTGAATATCTCTCTCAAGCAAAATTATTGGGGGATATTCTTATTGTAGGAATGAACTCGGATGCTTCAGTGAAACGAATCAAAGGTGAACTTCGTCCAATTGTAAGGGAGGAAGATCGTGCTTTTATCCTTTCACAGCTTGTTTGTGTTGATGCGGTTTGTTTATTTGAAGAAGATACTCCATTGAATATCATTTCTGCACTTGTCCCGGATGTTCTTGTTAAAGGTGCTGATTACACCATTGATGCAATTGTTGGAAAAGACGTTGTCGAACATGCCGGTGGAATAGTGCGAACAATAGAATTTGTCCCTGACCGGTCCACATCGAATATTGTCGAAACAATTGTTAGTAGATTTTCAAATAGCAAATAATGACAAGAAAAGTTTCAAAAATATTTCTCTATGTAATCCTGGGGTTTGTTTTATTGGCTGCCGGGACGGCGATCTTTACACAAACATCTTTGTTTCGGAGCACGCTCCGTTCAACAATTTATACACTGCTTGAAAAAGAGATCAACGCAAATATCTACATCGGTGAGATTAATGGGAATTTATTCACCGGTTTTTCTATAGACACAGTAATGATGTATGTTGATGGTGCTCCATTTATTGAAGCAGGAAAACTTTCAGTACATTATCGGCTGATCAGTGTGCTGAGAAACAAGATCAACATTGATTCACTGAAGCTGGAAAATCCGATCATCCACCTCACTCGATGGAAAAATGGCGATTGGAATGTAGATCACCTATCGAAATCAACAACACCGGACGATAGTACCGAATCATCACTCATCATTGTTGCAAGAAAACTTCAGATAACAAATGCCCGTTTCCATCTGATTGATTCTACTGGTGATTATAATAAAACGTATACAGATCGCAACGGACATCCCGTCATCAATTACAGTAATTTGGATATTGAACAGGTTGATCTGGAAGTGAATGGAATATACACTGCAAAGACCCTGGATGCTTCTATTAAGAATCTATCATTTATTGCAAAACGCGAGCAATTCACATTGACGAAATTTTCCGCAGAGATCATTCGAACAGAACAACAAAGTTCCATCAAAAAATTAGTGGTGGTAACCCCATTATCCCGAATAGAAGCGTCGGTAGAATTGAAGAATATCGATGTGTTTACAATTAAAGAAGTTTCCGACCTCCGTCGTTCACCGGTTGTTTTGCAGGTCTCACCATCCAATATTGTTACCGACGACATACAAAAATTTCTTCCGTCATTGGATTTTATGAAGGGAAACGTTCTTTTTGAAGGAGAGTTTGAGGGAAATTTTGAGAACCTTTCAGTGAAAAGACTTCATGCGGAATTTGGGAAAACTTCAATTTTACTTTCAGGATCTGTTTCTAATATCTACCAACCGGATGAACTACGGTTGAATATCGTTTCGAGCGGAAGTGTGATCAATCCACCCGATGTTCCGATGTTAATGCCATACTTTGGAATTCCGGAATACAACGATCTTGGACTTATGACAATAGACTTCCAATTTGTTGGAAAACCGCTTGATTTTTTAGCGATATCTAAGATCAAATCTGCTGCGGGAACGGTTACGGTTGATGGTCAAATGGTGATTACCGAAGAGAATATTCATTACAAAGGAATTCTTGCCGGAAACGATGTCAAGTTAGAAAAGGTATTTTCTTCAAATGAATTTTTGTCGCGAATGAATACACGTATTTTCATTGAAGGAGAAGGAACATCCCTTGCAACATTGAATACCGAAGCGACCATTGAAATTGATTCTTCATCAATCCGGAATATCCAGCTGAATCATTCAAAAATTGAGTTGAAAGCACACAATAAAATAATCGATGCCGATGTTTCGGTTCAGTCACCAAGCGGAAATATTTCTGCGCAAGCGTTGGTTGATTTTTCCAATGATACAATGCCCTCCTATAATGGTCTTGTTCAAGTGCGCGGACTTGATCTTGCGCCGATTATCAACGATGAACATTATTCATCACAATTATCGTTCGATATAACCCGCTCCGGAAAAGGATTGACATTATTTGATACGCCGTCGGATACAAAGATTGATTTTTACAATTCAAATTTTCACGGAATGTCGTTCGATAGTGCACATGTGATGCTGGCATGGCTGAAAGACTCAGTCAATAATGATAAACTCATTGTTTCATCACCAATTGTTGATGGTGAAATCGAAGGAACGTTTACATTCAACGATATTGTAAATTCTATCCAAACACATCTTAAAGGATTTGACAAGATCTATCGATATCAGCGGGGAATCATAGATTCCTCATTTGTTATGATCAACGATTCTGCAAAGGTCGTTCAGACAACAAAGAAAAACAATTCTTCACTTTCCTATAATCTAAGGATGAAGAATCTTAAACCACTTTCGATCCTCTTTAAATTTCCGGAATTGGATATTTTCGGCAGTGCATCAGGAACAATATGGAGCGATTCAATCTCATCATCGTCCTCCGGCACAATTTCTATTTCCAATGGATTGTATGCCGATACATCAGCATTCATTCAAGTGCATGGAACGAAACTAGATTATTCCATAAAAAACATTTCGCCTTCACAGACCACAAAATCTGGCGATCCGCTTGAGATGCATTTGAATCTGGTCAGTGATGAAATTGGAATTGCCGATACCAAACTGAGATCAACGAAACTCGATTTTGATTTTGACCGGCAGCATGGCGACTATACTATCGTAACGGATATCGATACAACGATCAGTATTTCAGCCCAAGGATCAGTAGAAGTTTCCGACTTTCGTAATCAATTCACAATCAATGATCTGTATGCAAAATATCAAGGTCTCGATATCCGCAATGCAACAACGTTTATTGCAACAGCGACTCCCCTTGGTATTCAGATCGATACATCTGTCTTTGTCCGTGGCAACGAAGAATTTATCGTCAAAGGGAAGTACAATTATCGTGGCAGTGTGAATGCAAATGTAGTGATTAAACGATTTGCATTGTCCGATATTTTCTTTGTTAATACATCTGCCGAATTTCGCGAACAGGCATATGCTCTCGGAGGTTTGGTGGATGCAACGGCAACTCTTTCAGGAACGGTTGAAGATCCCGTGATAACGGCACAATTGGAAGGAACCAATATTGCATACCGTAACAGCAATTTTGGAAATTTAGATGTTGCATTCCGCTATGCAAAAAAGAACGCTGGGTTAAAAGTGGAACTAAATCAAAGGCCCGATTCATCGAATGCCCGATCATTCAATCTTGAAGGAAACGTTCCTATCGATCTCAGTTTTACATCGATCGATGACAGAACAAGTCTTCCGGGGATGAATATTACGATTACGACAGAAAATTTGCCTGCAGAGATATTTGACATTTTTATCCCGGAGATAGACCAAATGTCCGGATTGGTTACGGGAGAAATAGCAATGACCGGTTCATTGAAAGAACCAATGCTTCAAGGAAACATACAACTTGCGAATGGTTTATTCAGACTCGAAATGACCGGGATACAATATTCGGTCAATGGAAAAATCAATCTCGATAGTCAAAAGATCAAGTTTCCTGAATTCATCATCACCAATACCGAGAAGGATTATTCGCCCGGATTGGTGAATGTTGGCGGATTCATTTCAATGAAAGGATTCTCACCATCGGAGTATCATCTTTCGGCAAACGGAGAACTGCTTGTTCTTTCAAATGCTTCCCGTTCTGTCAATCAGTCGTTTTTTGGAACATTGATCGCTCAAACAGGGTCGAGTGGACTTCGATTTGAAGGAACATTCGAACGCTCACGAATTAGAGGTGAAGTGTTGGTGAATGATGCTTCATTGATATTCCCGCAGACACAACAGACCAGTTCGTTTTCAAACGCAAGATTCGATGATGTTGTTTTTTATGATGATACGTCAAAAATATTTACTGATACCACGGCTGTAAGCAATACCGTCCGACCATTTACTCAAAATGCGTCGCCCAAAAAAGCGGAGCGTACATTTTTGGATGGATTTGGGTATGAGCTTACGATTCAAACACAAGGGAATGTAAATATCAATATGATATTCAATGCTAATGCAGGAGCGTATGAAGCATTGTCTGCTGAGTTGAATGGAAAAATGGTTCTCAACAAGGATGAATTCGGACAACAGTTGATCGGAACCATTAACGTTAGTGAAGGATCGAACTATAAATTCTATAAAGAGTTTAAAGCATCCGGTTCATTAACGTTTGTCGGTGATCCGCAAAATCCTCAATTGAATATCATAGCCAAATACGAAGGAACGCATTGTAAGAATACAAACGTTACCACTGGAGACTGTCTTGAATCTGAACGCGTCATAGTACGATTGGAAATAACGGGAAGTCGTTTGAAACCTAAAGTAAAGATCGGTTTAGTAACACTTGATCAAAATGATCGAGAAATTCCACGTCAAGGCGATATTGAGAACGATGCGGTAGCATTTTTATTGACCTCGTCTCCAAATACTCACGGGCAGTTTCGAGAAGATCTTTCGGCGTTCGATCGTAACAAATTAGGTGAGAAGCTTACGTCAACTTTTACAGGGACGTTCATCAATAGTATGTTATCCGATCTGGTTATGGAATTCGTAAAACAGAACAATATTCCGTTTGTAAAACGGATTGAAGTACGGAACGTTGAGCGTGCAGAACCGGACCTGAATATCAGCGGTGAGTTCTTAACCGCGGTATTTAATGTCGGCGGAAATGTTCTAACGGATCTGAATAATGCCAATATCAGTGTACAATATCCTATTTTAGGTAAACAGAATCGTAGTTTTATGGCAGAAGTTGAGCGAAAAACAGAAAATTTTAATATTATCAAACAGCAAATAACCTATACGGCACGTCTTTTCTATCGCTTTACTTTTTAATCAATCATATGAAAACAGAACAGCTGCGCGAACAAGTGCTTGCATATTTTGCAAAGCATTCCAAAGAAGGTTATAAATCACGTCAACTACGAAGGCAATTACGCGTCATCAGTGAACGGGATTTCCAAATTCTTCGCGAAGTACTTCACACAATGGTGGATAATGCAGAACTGCAATGGACAAAAACACGCGGCTATCATCTTGCAGAATCATCCAATAAGATCAGCGGAATTATTGCAGTTGATAAACGTGGGAATGGCACGGTGACAACCAGTCGAGGAATTGTGCACATTGATAAACAGTCGACCGGCACTGCACTCAATGGAGATAGTGTAGAAATTGCGGTGTTTGGTTCAAAAAAATCAAAAAGGGAGAGTGCGGCAGTGAACGAAGGAGAAGTATTGAACGTTATCTCCCGTGCTCATACTGAATTCGGCGGAACGGTTCAACGCAGTAAGAATTTTTATTTTGTCCTTCCTGATGATCCGCGAATGCATCGAGATTTTTATATCGCTCCGGAAGATCTTAATGGTGCAACATCGGGTGACAAAGTTCTTGTTGAACTATTGGAATGGGAAGATCCCTATAAAAATCCTGAAGGAAGGATCATTAAAACACTTGGCGCCGCAGGAGATCCGTTTGTTGAATTACGTTCAGTCATCCAATCCTATCGTCTTCCGACGTCGTTTCCAAAGGAAGTAGAGCAAGCCGCAGCAGAAATTCCAAAACAAATTTCGAACGAAGAATTGAAGAAACGAATGGATCTTCGTTCCACGGTAATCTTAACAATTGATCCGCATGATGCAAAAGATTTTGACGATGCACTTTCCATTGAATTGTTAGAGGGAGGATCGTTCCGTATTGGTGTGCACATTGCCGATGTTAGTGCGTATGTTACCGAAGGAAGTATCATTGATAAGGAAGCGTTTGCACGTGCAACCAGCGTCTATCTTGCCAATCAGGTGATACCGATGTTACCGGAAAAATTATCGAACGATATCTGCAGTTTGGTGCCGAATCAGGATCGGCTTGCCTATTCTGTCTTCATGAACGTGACAGAAAAAGGGAAAGTAAAAAAATATGAGTTTGCCCGGACGGTTATCAATTCCAAACACCGATTTACGTACGAAGAGGTAGAAACAATTCTTGATAATAAAAAGGGAGCATATTCAAAAGAGTTGCTGGATCTTTGGGCGGTTGCAAAGATCCTTCGCGCAAAAAGGATGAAGAACGGAAGTATTGATTTTGATTCTCCTGAAGCAAAGTTTACCTATGACAAAAACGGGAAACCTGTTGAGATATTTATTAAAAAACGTTTAAAAAGCAATCAATTAGTGGAAGAATGTATGCTGCTTGCCAATCAAACCGTTGCGGCGCATATTTCGACTTTGGAAAATGATGGAGAACAGCTTCCGTTCGTGTACCGAATTCACGACCAGCCGGACAAAGAAAAACTAAAAACACTCGAAGATTTTGTGAGAAAATTCGGCTATAAATTGAACATATCACAGTCTGCATCGTCAAAAGAATTGCAACAGTTACTGCTGCAGGTTCACGGAACAAAAGAAGAAAACCTCATCAATGAGGTTGCCCTGCGAAGTATGGCAAAAGCTGTTTATTCAGCAGATAATATTGGACACTTTGGTTTAGCATTCGATCATTATTCTCATTTCACGTCACCTATCCGACGTTATCCGGACCTATTGGTTCATCGGTTATTATGGGAATATACCGGCGGAATGAATGAAAAGCGAAAACAATTGTTCAATAAAGAACTTCCGGCAATGTGTAAACATTGTTCGGAACGTGAAAAAGTTGCTGCTGAAGCTGAACGTGATTCTATAAAGGTCATGCAGGTGGAATATATGCGCCAGCATTTGGGTGAAGAATTTAATGGAATTATTTCCGGTGTTATTCAATACGGAATATTTGTTGAGATCAACGATATGCTTGTTGAAGGGATGCTGCATGTCCGCGATTTGACTGATGATTATTATGTCTTCGATGAAAAACAGTATGCGCTTATTGGTGAACGTAATGGAAAACGTCTTCGTCTTGGTGATTCCATAACGGTAAAGGTCGCAAAAGTCACTCCGGAACGGCGTCAGATTGATTTTGTCCTTGCAGAAACAGATATTAAAGAAGAGCATAAAAAGAAGAAAGGAAAACACCGAAGGAATTAATAGGTGAATTCGAGTGTTTTACTGTAGAAGAACAACAGGGTGGATATGAAAAAAATACTATTTGCGATTTTGATATTCTCATCAATCATCATCGCTCAGGATGGGAATTTTGGTAAAAACAAAGTTCAATATAAACGATTTAATTGGTCGTTCATCCAAACAGATCATTTTGATGTATATTTTTATCAAGATGGGGCACCGATCGCAAATTTCACTGCGGTTGCAGCAGAATCTGCGTATGCATCCATCAGTAAGACGATGCGCTATCAGTTGAATAATCGTGTAGCGATTATGGTATACAATTCTCACAACGATTTTCAACAGACGAATGTTATCGGCGAATATCTTGAAGAAGGGATAGGTGGAGTTACGGAATTGTTCAAAAATCGTGTCGTCATTCCATTCGAAGGGAATTATAGACAATTCCGCCATGTGATCCATCACGAACTGGTGCACGCCGTGATGAATGATATGTTCTACGGCGGTTCTATCCAATCCATCATCTCTAATAATATTCGCATCCAATTACCGATGTGGATCAGCGAAGGATTTGCTGAATACGAAGCATTACGATGGGATATCAATTCTGATATGTTCATTCGTGACGCAACTCTCAATACATACCTTCCGCCGATAGAATATTTAGGAGGATATTTTGCTTATCGCGGCGGGCAATCCGTATTTTATTATATCGCCAATAAATATGGTGAACAAAAGATCAGTGAGATTTTACACAAAATCAAAAGTCTGCGCAATGTCGATGCAGGATTTAAAAGTTCCATCGGATTGACCGTTGAAGAATTATCTGAGCGATGGCAGAAAGAGCAAAAAAAAATGTATTGGCCGGATATTGCAAAACGTGAAGATCCGGAAGATTTCTCAACACGGTTGACCAATCACATTAAAGAGAATAATTTTTACAATACAAGTCCGGCAATTTCTCCGCAAGGCGATAAAATTGCGTTTATTTCGGACAGAGACGATTATTTTGATGTGTTCGTTATATCGACGATCGATAATACGATCACAAAAGTGTTGGATGGACAGCGGACGAATAATTTTGAAGAGCTTCACCTGTTAACACCCGGAATGACCTGGTCGCCGGATGGAAAACGAATTGCAATTGCGGTGAAAAGCGGTGAACGTGATGCTATTTATCTTATTGATGTGAAGGAAGGAGATGAAGAAAAGATCGAACTGGAATTAGAAGGGATATTTACGGTAGACTGGTCTCACCAGGGAGATAAATTAGTATTTGTTGGAAACACATCCTATCAATCCGATATTTATACGTACGAAATTGCCACCAAAAAATTAACGAATTTGACGAATGATATTTTTTCTGATTCGGATCCTACGTGGTCGTCTGACGGCAAAAAAATATATTTTGTCTCGGATCGAAGAGAGCATACATCATCAAACAATCTTCCTGCAAACTTTAGAATTGCTCGGTTCGATTATAAACAACTGGATATCTATTCGTATGATCTTGCCGCCGGCAGTATTACCCGGATTACGAACGATGAAAACAGCGATGAAACATCACCGGTTACATCGAATGATGGTAATAAAATATTATATGTGTCAGACAGGAATGGCACCGGCAATGTCTATGAACGGAATCTCCTGACCAATGAAGACAGACCGATCACCAATTCCGTTACCGGTGTTTATCAGCTTTCGTTATCAGCCGATGGCAATAAACTTGCTTTTTCAGCATTGAATAAAGCCGGCTTCGATCTTTTTCTAATGAAAACTCCGTTTGAAAAGAAATTGGATGTTTCACTGCTTGAACCTACGGAATATATCAAACGAAAAAATCCCATCAATAAGAAGATCGCTGATACCGTCGCTTTAGCAGAGACAGTGGAGAAGAAAAGTGATACGCTGAGCGTCTATGGCGACAATGTTCGTATCGACTTCAATAATTATGTTTTTTCGGATGATGCCGCTAAAGCGGTGGAGAATGATGAGCTACCAACAGTAAATACAAAACCGATCTCTATTGCCGGGAATGTTGATGACGACAGTAATTTTGTTGTGAATAAATATAAATTAAATTTTTCTCCGGATATCGTTTATGGAAATGCGGCGTTCAGCACGTTCTACGGTGTTCAAGGAACAACAATGATGTCGTTCAGCGATATGCTTGGAGATCATCAAATATTCTTTCTCACCAATCTTCTGCTCGATCTGAAGAACAGCGATTACGTTCTGGCGTATTACTATTTGCCGGCATTCATCGACTATGGTTTCCAGGGATATCACAGTGCGCGATTCTTATATCTTGAAGATCCTTCTATCGGTGTTTCGCTGTATCGTTTCCGAACGTGGGGAATTTCAGGAACTGCATCGCTGCCGCTGGATCGTTTTAACCGGCTTGAGCTTGGAGTTTCATGGATGAATCTCTCAAAAGAAAATCTGGATTTCGGTCTCGAGTCACTCAGACAAAAAAGAACATTGATCGTTCCGACACTAAGTTATGTGCATGACAATACATTATGGGGATACACATCGCCGAACAATGGTTCGCGGTATAATATCAACGCAATGTTCAGTCCAACATTAGGGAGCAATTCACTGGATTTCCAAACTTATACTGCAGATTATCGCCGATATTTCAAATTTTGGAAATCGTATTCTTTCGTGATGAGATATTCCGGCGGTATCAGCGTTG
>DMPG01000001.1:0-205 GCA_003456055.1 Bacteroidota bacterium
CCATTTCGATCGATGAGATCATGAATTCCCAATTCCCAATTCAATTTGTATCGGTTGGATATCCATTCCTGTTTGTTGCGGTGAAAAATCGTGAAACCTTGAAACGGATACGTGTGGACACACGGGTGATGGAAGAACTTGAATTAAAAGAGGTTTATATTTTTACGGCCGATGCAGAACAATCCGATTTTCATTTTCGTTCGCG
>DMPG01000001.1:241-408 GCA_003456055.1 Bacteroidota bacterium
CTGCAGACCGGAACGTTAAAATGGAACATTGAACAAGGAGTCGAGATGGGAAGACCAAGCCTGTTGTTCGTTGAGGCGGATAAGAACAAAGGAACAACAACCGCAGTGCGTGTCGGCGGTAATGCAGTGATGATGACGGAAGGGTTTTTAGAGATCTGATTTTTCGG
>DMPG01000001.1:413-13310 GCA_003456055.1 Bacteroidota bacterium
GCCACAAAGACACTAAGACACAAAATCTTTGATTTTTATTAAATCTTTGTGCTTTAGTGTTTTCGTGACTAATTTTTTTGTAATACTGCAATCTTGCAATTTTTTACATTTTACTTAAAAAATACGGCAGCATAGAACGCCAGGTGGGCCAGTCGTGCGGTATATCATGTCCCCACACATCCAGCCAATGCGGAATTGATTTTGCATGCAGGATCCCCGAAAGTCGGCGCGACGCGTCGGGATTCTCAAAATTTCCCTGACCTGTTGCGATGATGATCCTTCCTTTGCGCATCTGTTCCAGATATTCGTGATCCGTTATGCCGGGAAGATATTGTTCCGGTGAATTGAAGAAGACATTCTCGTCGTAATGTCCTTTGGTGTACGATTGCAGATTATAATCTCCGCTCATGGCGATCGTTCCCGAAAAGATATCCGGTCTGCGGAAAAAAATATTCAACGCATGCAGCGCGCCGAGCGATGCGCCGGTGGTGACGATCTGCGTCAGTCCTTGGTTGTGATTATGAATGAACGGAACTACTTCGTTGATAACGTAATCATTATACTGTTGATGCCGGATCGCTTTATGATGCGGCTCCATCGAACTGTTCATCCAGCTTTCGCTGTTGATACTGTTAATAGAGAACGCTTTTAATTTTCCCTCGTTGATGAATGGCGCGATGGCATCGATCAGTTGGAAGCGTTCATACTCCAGATAATCTGCGGCGGCAGTTGGGAACATAAGCAGTGCCGGACCGTAATGACCGTACACTGCGATCTCCATATTCTTGTTTAAGCTGGGACTGTGCCATTCATGAATTTCGCGATGCATTAACGCTCCAATATGGATGATTGATTGGGTTCAATATAAGCAGGAAAACGAGAAGGGCAAAATGTAACTGATCGCGCATCCAATGATCTCTGCCATCTTCACGAGTTAAACGTCAGGCGTTGTTCTTAACCCAAACCGAGTTAGAGATGAGGTAAAATGATTAGTGTTTCGATGATTCCGATTGTTTACTTGCATCAGAAAGAATCTTTTCTAAAATCTTTCTCACCCTTTTGTCGGAATGGTATCGAAAAATTAAATATACCGCATGTGAAATCAACACTACTGAAATTACAAGAAGAATCCACTCGACAAAATGCGGTATTCCGGCGATTGTAATGTTTGCCATACCATTGGATAAGAATAGTAGTCCGAGTATTATCGCGCCCAGGAAAAATTCTCCTAAATATCCAAAGTATGAGAACTTACTTGGCGCATTCAAATGCTCAAACTTCTTTAAAGCTTCAAGCTGTTGCTGTAGTTGATTTATGATTAATGATTCCATTGTGTGATCCGTAATTATGTGTGTTAAGGTAATCCTAATCGCATGCAAGGGCAACAACTCTATTCATTTTTGTCAATGCTTCTAGCATAAATTGTGAAAAATGCTTTTATTTTTGGACTTTTCTTTCCCGCATATTTTTTTGAAATCATAAACCTAAGCAAATAATGAAGATTTGAAGCTGTATAAAGGAGTGTCTGTTTCGAATTACGAGGTCGAAGTTGTTACTGCACCAAAACAAGCAACCTTGCGAAGGTTNNGAACAAATATATTCCCCTTTCTATAATAAGAGAACGGGAATATTGGGGAGGTACTTTATTTCTTTTTAGCTATTACATATTCATGGATTGCAGCAGCGGCTTTTTTTCCGGCTCCCATTGCTTTAATGACTGTTGCGGCTCCAATAACAATATCTCCGCCAGCCCACACACCTTCGCGTGATGTTTTTCCGGTTTCATCAGCAATGATATTTCCGTATTTGTTTGCGGTCAATCCCGGCGTTGTTTTATTGATCAGCGGATTTGATCCGTTGCCAGTTGCAACAATTGCGGACTCAACAGCGAGCACAAATTCACTTCCTTTGATCGGAACAGGTTTGCGTCTTCCTGATGCATCGGGTTCACCAAGTTCCATCTTCTGACATTCCATTCCGGTGAGCCAGCCGTTCTCTCCAAGAAACCGAGTTGGATTTGTAAGAAGAAGAAATTCAATTCCTTCCTGCTCGCCGTGATGAATCTCTTCCTTGCGTGCCGGCATTTCAACAAGCGAACGACGATAAACAATGTACACTTTTTCTGTCCACTGCAATCGAAGTGCGGTTCGTGCGGCATCCATGGCCGTGTTTCCACCGCCGATAACAGCAACATGTTTTGCCATTGGTACCGGCGTATCGGCGTTATTCGGAAATTCAAATCCCTTCATCAAATTCATGCGGGTCAGAAATTCGTTTGCAGAATAGACGCCATTTAAATTTTCACCGGGAAGTCCCATGAAGTATGGGAGACCGGCTCCTGTTCCGATGAAGACTGCATCGTAACCATCTTCATTCATCAGCTCATCAATGGTGCGGGTCATCCCGACAACAAAGTTGCACTGAATTTTAACGCCTAGTTTTTCCAGATACTGCACTTCCGCTTCAACAATTTGCTTTGGCAGACGAAACTCCGGAATGCCATACACAAGAACTCCGCCGGCTTTATGCAATGCTTCAAACACTGTAACCGTGTGGCCAAGCTTGGCAAGATCTCCGGCGCACGTCAATCCCGCCGGACCGGCACCGATGACGGCGACTTTCTTTCCGGTCGATTGAGGGATGACAGGAAGTGAAACTTTTCCAGAAGCGCGTTCCCAATCTGCAACAAAACGCTCAAGTCTGCCGATGGCGACCGGTTCGACTTTGCCTCCGATAATGCATACTGTTTCACACTGTTCTTCCTGCGGACAAACTCTTCCACATACCGCCGGAAGCGCGTTCGTTTCTTTTAAGGTGTTTGCTGCAAGTTCAAAATTTCCCATGGCAACATGAAAAATAAATTGCGGAATTTTTACGTTGACCGGACATCCTTGAATGCATTTCGGATCTTTGCATTGAAGGCAGCGGTCGGCCTCTTCCATTGCCATGTCCGCAGTGTAGCCGAGCGGTACTTCAAAAAAATTCTTTGCACGTACTAACGGGTCTTGTTCTGGCATCCCGTGTCGTGGAATTTTCATTCGTTCTTTGTTGGAAAGCTTCTTTGCGGATGGTTGTGTTGTTTCGTTCATGATTGTTCTATATAAAAATGAGCATCCTTTTTATTAATCTACCTTCATGGATTACCACGCAGCGGTTTCACGATGTTCCTGCGTCTTACATGTCTTTTCATAAATTTCCATTGATATTTTTTCNNCCGTCGAACTCCGGTCCATCAACACATGCGAACCGCATTGTATCGCCGACGATGACTCGGCACGCACCGCACATGCCCGTTCCATCCATCATAATCGGATTAAGACTAACGAGCGTTCGTACCCCATACGGTTTGGTGAGATCGGAAACTGCTTTCATCATAATTACCGGACCGATGGCAAGCACAACATCGACCGGTTCTTTATTCTCAAGCATCGATTTTAAAATTGTTGTCACAAAACCTTTTGTACCGTAACTGCCGTCATCGGTAGCAATTCGCACTTCATCGGAAATAGCGCGCATCTCATCTTCCATTATAATCATCTCTTTTGAACGCGCACCGATGATTGAAATTGTTTTATTGCCGATGAGTTTGTTTGCACGAACGATAGGGTGAATTGCTGCAATGCCGAAACCTCCGCCGACTGCAACAAATGTTTTTCCTTGTTCAACATGACTTGGAAGACCAAACGGACCAACAACATCCGTCAGCACATCGCCAACGTTCAACATACTCATCATTGTTGTAGTTTTACCGATTGCCTGAACGTAGAGCGTAACGGTTCCCAGTTGTATATCCCAGTCAGCAAGCGTAATTGGAATTCGTTCTCCTCCTTCGTGCAACCGCAAAATGACAAACTGTCCGGCTTTTGCTTTTTTTACGATATCCGGAGCGGCAATAACATAGCGATATACTTTGGAGGCAAGGTCGTTCTTTTCTAAAATTGGGTACACAGTTAATACTATTGTTGTGATAAAAATGGTTAATATGCCATATTTTGCTCAACTAACGTGCCACAGAATTTGTAAGAAAATTGCCGATTTTTGACAATTATCACTGCAAATTTAAGAAAGGCTCTCTTTGGGGTTTCTAAAAATGAGAAATAGACATAGAAATTTATCCACAAGTCCATGCTATACCCACAGCACTTTTTATTGTTCAACGAAGAATCTTTGGGACATTGAGATATCAGACGACTTGGAAACATCATCAGATATTTTTTATTCGGTCTTTGCAGTTGAGTGGAGGGAAATATGGTTAAATGACCGTCAATCTCTCCGAGATCGTAAACCTTATCAGTGACGGTCTAATTCTAAAAAGGAAGAATCTATCTTTATTTCTTTCGTATATAACGAATGCTCCATTGAGTAGTCCATGTTTTGCCACTATCGGTTGATTGCATCCAATCCCACACAAATTTTTCTCTGGTAATATCGCGGAAGATCATTTTCCCTTTTTGCAATTTTCCATTATTTATAAATTCCTGTTCAAAGAATCTGTTCTTGCCCTCTGCACCGCCGGTGAAGGGGAGATACGCACTTTGATTATCCACCCATGTTTGTTTCCAAATTCCTGTACGGCTGTCAAGAATTGAAATGCTCTGTCCTTTGTATCCTTTTGATTGACCTGTCAATCCGGTAAAGTTTTCCATGATCACTTTTCCATCCAAGATCTTCGTGATAGTATTTGTTCCGGTTGCGACAGAACCGTCAGGATCGTTCCACGTTAAATTCCAATCCCCGATCCAAAAATCGAACAATGATGAATCCTGTTTGGCAGATTGTTTCGATTGCTGAGAAAATGTGGTTGATACGAAAAAAAAGATGAAGAAAAAAATGTAACGCAAGCTGCCTCCGTAGTTTTATTTAACTACGGAAGTATGGAGGTGAGAATCAATGCACAATTGTAAGAAAAATCACCGAATGTATTTATGAGAAATATTGCGAATACACGCTGCCTAAACGATCTTTTGTGGGGAATGTTGTTCTTGCCATGATTAGAAATAGAACTGCTGAAAGACTGTTGAATAAAAATTCCGAGTGTGCAGGATATTGTCCCCATAAAACTGTCAGCAAACAAATGACCAATCCATACAAAGCAACTCCTTCATAGAGTGCCATTCGGACAATGTGTGCCGCAACAATCTTTTGCATGATCGTTGAAACTGATGTACTGACCGGAGGTTGTTCTGGCTTCTTGTTTGCGGTCAATAATTTCCGAAAAATTACAGGAGCAACAGAATAGACTGTTACGATCATAAGACCATGCACGCCACTGAGAAGGAAAAGGATATCAGCTCCTTGCGGTTGTCTTCCGTGTGATTCACTGAGCAAATAGGATATGACTATGGCGAAGAAAATGATCCCCGACGTTAACGCGGCGTAGACGATCTGGATGGGAAGGATATTTTGTTGTGTCAGCGATTGTTCAAATTCTGAGCGGGAGATATTTGAAAATTGAGCCATTATAGTTCCTGATAGCTTGTTCTATTAAAAATTATTTGACCACGCCTGAAACAGCCCGTTGATAAATTGCCGCCATATCATCGGGAGAGTTCATCGTTATGTTCAGATCGCGGATGATGCCGTCGTTCAATCCATAGATCCATCCGTGAACATCAAGTGAAGCACCGCGCTCCCATGCATCTTGAATGATGGTTGTTTCGCAGACATTCAAAGTCTGTTCGATCACATTCAATTCGCAGAGCCGGTTAACTTGTTTCTCAACACTTCCGGCAGATTCTACAATGGTTTGATACCGTTGATGAATATCCTGAATATGTCTAAGCCAGTTATCGATCAATCCAAAACGATGCTTTAGGAGTGCGCTGCGTACACCGCCGCACCCATAATGTCCAACAACCATGATGTGTTTAACCTTGAGCACGTCCACAGCATACTGGATCACCGAAAGACAATTGAGATCGGTATGAACGACCACATTGGCAACATTGCGGTGAACAAACAGTTCGCCCGGATCGAGTGCAACAATTTCATTTGCAGGAACGCGGCTGTCTGAACATCCGATCCACAAATACTGTGGCGCCTGAATATTCTCCAACCGTTTGAAAAAATCTTTTTGCTGTTCTATCTTGTCTGAAGCCCACTGGCGATTATTTTTTAGCAGGTGCGAAAGGTCATCCATTTTATATTTGTCCAGTCCAGTTTTGATCATTGTTTTTAAATGCCATATGAATTTTTTTTACTAGGTCATCAGAAAGCGGACCTTTGTTTACAATTTCGATATTTCTTTTTATATGATCAAGATTTGTAGTTCCTACGATCGATGTACTGATACCGGGGGTGAATGCGGTAAATCGCAGCGCAATATCGAGCCAGTCATCGCCGAAATCAAGTTTCATGGCTTTCATACGCTTCCAATATTCCTCGGAATAATTCCCGTGCGGCTGTTCAGCATGAAGCCATGGTGTATTTCCAATCGGGCGTTTTGCAATGTAGCCAATGCCGCGTTTCATTGAAGGTTCGACAATTTTATCAATTGAACGTTGATCGAAAACATTGATCGAACTCATCAACCCGCCAAATTGATCTGATGCCAGTGCAAATTCCAATGCATCATTTTCACCCGAGTATGCGGCAACACGGATCTTTCCTTCTTCTTTCATCTTTCGTATTGCAGAAACGACTTCTCCACGCTCAAGAGTTTCTTTTGGACAAGAATGCAGATGAACAATATCAAGAACATCAGTCCGCATTAACTGCAAAGAGCGGTGAACTCCGGCAACGATGCAGTCATACGTCCAATCCTGATGTCCGGGAATATTATATCCAACTTTGGTGGAAAGAATAAAATCCTTTCGTCGCCAGGATAAATGTCTGCTGATCCGTTCTTCGGAAAGTCCGTATCCGCGTGCTGTATCGATGAATGTTATACCAAGATCGACAATTTGGTTGATGAAATATCCGACGTAGTTCTCATCTATTCGTTCATCGCCGATCAAACCGGCACCAAAACCAAGAATGGGGAGAGAGAGGTTTGTATTTCCGTATTTTCGTTTTTCCATGATTATTATTTACCTCCTCTTGGTTATTGCCCGTTCATACAATTGAACATATTTTCGAGCAGACGCTTCCCATGAATTATCGCTGTTCATTCCATTCAACTGGATCGTTTTCCATTCTTCGGGAATATTGAACGAATCAATGGCACGTTTCACCGTTGCGTGCAATGCAGGTCCGGTTGCTTCGATGAATGAAAATCCATTGCCGGTATTTTGTCCGAGGGATTGAACTTCATGCCAATCCTGCACGGTATCAGCAAGACCCCCTGTTTTGCGTACGATGGGAACCGTTCCATAGCGCAGCGAATACATTTGATTTAATCCACACGGTTCGTAATGCGACGGCATTAAAAACATATCCGCACCTGCTTCGATCAAATGAGCAAGTTCATTGTTGAATCCAAGATAGGTCCAGCATTTATTTGGTAGGACACGGTTCATTATTTTGAACAATTGTTCAAAACCTGCTTCACCGCTTCCAAGAATCACCCACTGTGCATTCAAAGTCATAAGATCATTGATCTCATCGGCAATTAGATCGAATCCTTTTTGAGCAACAAGACGTGAAATGATCCCGATGACGGGAACATTCTCATCGAACTTTAAAGATGTTTTTTCGAGCAGGAATTGTTTATTCTTTTTCTTGTTTGAAAGATCGTTCTTTGAGAAATGGAATGGAATGAGTTTATCGGTTTCGGGATTCCATTCGTCTGTATCGATTCCATTCAACACTCCAAAAAAATCTGATTCCCGCGAACGTAAAACATCCTGTAATCCTGATCCGTACGCCGGCGTCAGCACTTCGTGAGCATAGGTATCGCTGACCGTGCTGATCACTTCGGAATTGAGAATTCCCCCTTTCATCATTGAGAATGAATCCTCAAATTCCAATGCACCGCCGAATTCTATATGCTCCTGTTTCAATTCGGTCTTTGCCAATGTCTCTTTCGAGAATCGTCCCTGATAGCCAATGTTGTGAATGGAATAGAGGAATGCTGAATGATCGAACATTCTATCCCAATTATAACTTTCTTTAACGAAGAACGGCATCAAACCCGTTTGCCAATCATTGCAATGAAAAACATCCGGAGCCCATTGTAATCGCTGGCAGATCTCGATCACTGCTTTATTGAGAAGAATAAATCGTTCGTCTTCATCCCATTGTTCAGTGTAGATCTTTCCCCGGTAAAAATATTCACGGCNNAGGCAGTCAATGAAATAAACGTCAACATTGGAATTGGGAAGTTTTGCAGTATGAAGATAAACAGAACGCGGGAATCCGGCGACGCGCACTTTTATTTCACCGATGTCACTGATATAACGCAAATTATATTTCTTTTCATCAATGGAATCGTATTTCGGAATGAAGACTTTTACGTCAACGCCAAGGTCGGCAAGATATTTCGGCAGTGAGCCGACAACATCGGCCAGTCCGCCGGTTTTTGCGAACGGCGCACATTCGGAAGCAACAATTGCTATTTTCATAGATTACAGTAGTTTGAAATATTGAACAAATTATACAGGATTCTCTGTTCTTATTCCCCCTTGAAAAGGGGGTTAGGGGGATTCGGTATTCGATTTATTCTGGTCAATCCAATATTCAATTTGCAATAGTACATTACGAATGCTTTTCTTAACCTCTAAATCCGAGAAATGTAAAATGTGTAAATCTAATTTCTGTAAATTAATATCACGATCGTTGTCATATTGTTCCTTACCTTCGTGACTTGAACCGTCAATTTCTATTACCAAATTAAGCTTTTTACAATAAAAATCAGCTATAAATTTTCCTAATGGTTTTTGTCTGTTGAATTGAAAACCACGCATTTGTTTTGCTCGAAGATGATTCCACAACATAACTTCTGATACCGTGGAATTGTTTCGTAAATCTCTTGAGCGTTGTTTGAGAGTGATGTTGTAATCAATATATCCTTTGGGTTTCACAAATCCCCCTGTCCCTTCGGGACATCCCCCTTTGTAAGGGGGGAATTAGATCAAGTTCATTGGTGTAAAGGTATTCCTGTTACGCATGCCAATCTGCGGTTATTTCCATCAAACAAATCAATCCACGCCACGAGCCGTATCGATGATAATGTTCTTCAATTGAAGTATCAGAAACCTTTCTTCCATTCTTATGAAGTTGGGAAAATCGTTTTCGCACCCACGAATCAATCCCGAGATAATCATATCGGCCGAGCAGTTTTAAAATATTGCCGGCGGCATAATGTCCGATTCCCTTAATGGAACGTAATTTCCTATAGAGATCCTCCGATGAACAATCGGTATTGCGGAATGATTCAACATCGATCTTTTTGTTGACAATGTCTCTGCATAATTTCAACAGATACGGTGCCCGATAGCCGCAGGAGATTTCTTTTCTCAGCCATTTCTCAGATTTCGTTGCAATCGCTTCGGGACGGGGAAATGAGAATTTACCATCGGAAGTTTTAGTCCCGAGCTTGCGAGTAAGATGTTCCGTCATAATTTTCGTAAGAGCCCAGCTGCAGTTGGTGGTGAACATCATCTTCACAATATCTTCAAACGTCGTTGGGGAACGAAGGATCCTTCCTGCATGCCGTTTAGGAATCCATCGTAAATGTTTTTCCTTTTTGCACAACAGGTAAAATTCATCGAGCTGTTCATCAATTCTCAGCATCGAACGGACGATATTTTTTATCTTTTCCTTTTCGGTTTTCGAAAGACGGACCGTTTTATTCAATGGAACGATTCCGATGAGAGCATTCGCTTCTCGAATGCGGACGTGCACATGTTTTTGCTTCGAGAGTGAAATGATCGTTTGTAATTCATCCTTCTGTTCGGTTGTCTGAAACGGCGGGAGATCGAACCATCCATGGGAATTGATGGTGGAATAAAGATCAAAATTAAAAGGGGGATTAATTGTCATGATTAAAATATCCCGTACCAAATATCATCGTGTGCAATGAAATTATCGCGGAGATATTTCATAGCTTCGATCGTTGTCCGTTCGAAGATCAATGGATTCTTTCTTCCTTCTGTAACCGTTCGTTGTAATAATATTTTTGCCTCATCGCGGTTTCCTTCCATTTCAACGATGTTTGCATATCTAATCAAACTCCACAATTTGTATGATTCAGTTTCGCGAGTTCCAGAGAGAGGCATCGCTTTTAAGAAATATTCTTTTGCTTTTTCGAGATCGTTTTTCAAGACAGCGATCTTTCCCAACGTGTAATATGCAAATGGTATACTCCCGGTAGAATTATTCGGATCGAGCTGAACAGTGTAGAGTGCCTCTCGTTCTGCAGTTATAATGTCCCGGTTGATTGACAGAAACAGCTGGGCTGAGCGGGCATGGGCGAGAATCCGAATCTCCAATAACCATCGGAGCACATTATAGTGCGGATCAAGTTCAACGCGGGTTGGCGGAGTTGGAAAGACGAATGTGAATTCCTGCTTTTGCTGGGTAATGACAATGCGTTTTTGAATGGTACGGCTTCCGATTTGAAATGCGATGTTCATTGGAGTCGAAAAAATATCGCCGCGCTGTTCTATTATAGTTCGAACAATGGTCATACCGCGGGTTGTTTTTTCATTTCGCCACGTCATCACAAACTCAGGGGCAGATGTTCTGTAAAGCCATTGATCAAAGAACCACCCGAGTGAAGAGCCGTATTCATCCTCGCACAATTGCCTGAATCCTGAGAAGGAGATTGCGGTGGATGAATATCGTTCGTTCATTTTTACAATAACAGTATCAAGAAGTTCTTGCCCGAGAATGTATTCGAGCATCAAAAAAACATAGCGTCCCTTGGTAGAAAACAGATCGGTGGAATTCGCTTTTGATGTACGGCCTTCTGCAATTGTTCCGTATGGAAAAAACGTCAGAGTCGAGGCAATAGCGTTGAATCGTTCTTGTTTATCCAATTCGGGAAATCGTGAAGCGAGATATCGAGCGACGAGATACGATGCAAATCCATCACGAAATACTGCTGTGGTATCAGTTGTTACGGGACAAAAGTATTGTGCTTCGTTCAACAACCATTTATTCTCTGTCGATGATAACAATGCAGTCGAATCAAATTGAACATATGCAGGAGAATTGCGGTGAATGACAAATTTCTTTGTGTCGATGATATTAGTATTGTATTGCTCGCTGCCGATAATCGCATACGAGCGATGATATCCCTCATTTGATCTGCCTGTAAGAATTGTAAAATAATTTGCAGCATCATTCATCTGCCGGGTTAATGCTTCTGTATATTGCTGATTGAAACGCTCCTGGTCAAAAACAAAAACAATCGCATTGAGCGAGTCGATATCATAAACCGTCTGGATCGACGCATTGGAGATTCCACAGAATGTAAATGCAGAAAAAAGTAAGGTTGGCTGCGATGAACTCCGTTTCCATATTCGCACAGTATCTGATAATGATGTGTCGAATTTTGAATCTGCGATGAGCGTATAGTGAGAAGGAAGTGCCGCTTCAAGAGAATAGTGAAGCGCAGAACCGGTTCCAAAGTTTGGGATCCACGAGAGCGAATCGGTGCATGGAAGTAAAAATTCCTTTTGAGCTACGAACATTGTTGCAACTGACGATGTATCAAAAACGGAAATGAATGGAAACGAGAACGTGAGGGAATCATTCCTGTGCACAAATTCCGGCAGTTGTATCGTAACGGCATACTTCGAAAAATTTGTTTGATCACGCTCGAAGTCTAATGATTCTTTTCCATTATCATAGATCGAATTGATGCGCATTTCTTTCGGAACCAGGAATGTATAGTGCTCCATCGAATCTGTTTTGACCAACAATTGAACGGTAATAATTCCCGTGATCTCGCCGGTACGTTCACCCATTGCTGCGGAGACAGAATACGAAAGTAACTCAGTCCTCGTTTGCGCAAAAATTGCGGATAAAGAAAATAAGAATAAAAAAAAGATCCGCATCATAGTCTGAACGGGCTGTTGATATCTATATCTAAAGAGTTATCAATAATTTGGTGAAGTTGATTGGCAGTATAATGAGCCAATTCCCTTGGCATTACGTATCACAGTACCGAACAATTTCCGCAAACGCAAATGGTAGAATTAGTTACAATAGACCCACCCGGCGGGAGATAATTGTTCACAAAACATTTTTTTTTCCAGTTCGATCAGAGCGGAATCGCACTTTCAATAGATCCCTGCCTGCGGCAGGCAGCCGTGTTTTATGGCGTATTATTTAAAAAATGGTTCATCGTTTCAAAGAATCTTTCCGGCTCATCCAGCCAGGGAAAATGTCCGGAATGTTCCATCATTACCAATCGTGCATTTGGAATCTTGTCAGCCATCATTGTACTCCACACCGGTGAAACGTGGACATCGTGTGCCCCCGCGATAATGAGCGTAGGTATCGTAATTGTATGCAATTGTTCGATGACATTGTAGCGGTTCAATTCACTCATGACAAAGTATTGATTGCGTTGAGGATTGAACTCCGCTTGAGTAAAAATATCAATGATGATATTTTTTGCTTCAGCAGATTGCACATCCAATTGATAGACCGCCCGGTTGAACGCTTTCACCCGCTCTGCAGCAGGAAGCGAACGGACCTCATTTGAAATTCTGTTGAATTCAGGATACAACGGATGGGAAGGATCACGGAATGTTCCTGTATGGAATTTCCCTGTCGGCGCAGAACAAACAATGATCACGCCCTTCACATGCGATTGATGTGCGAGTGTATATTCCAACGCCGTCCAGCCACCCGCGGATTGCCCCATAACATTCCATTGATCGATGCCAAGATGAATTCGAAGCTGTTCGATATCGGCAATGAGTGTGGGAATTCCATATTCATGTTTTTCTTTTACGTCACCGGAGAATCCCGTACCGCGTGGATCAATTTTAATAAGAGTGAAAT
>DMPG01000182.1:0-3605 GCA_003456055.1 Bacteroidota bacterium
ACCGCATTTGAAGTGGTTGAAGACGAGTGGAATTATTTCACCGGATAAGTGGGGAAATCTTCCGGGAGGAGAAATATTTACGTCCCCAAATAATTCATATGGAATGTTTGTTGTTGACGGCGTTGTGGGTGATTATCTCTGTCAAAAATGGGGTGATATTCAGAAACATCCATTGTTCATAGATGTAGTGGAGAATAGAATTAAAAATGTTGAGTGTTCAAATAAAGAACTGTTAAAAGAATTTTTAGATTATACACACACAGATGAAAACAGCGATCGTGTTGGCGAATTTGCGATTGGAACCAATGTCGCTTTGAAGCATATCATTGGTCATATTCTTCAGGATGAAAAATTTCCTGGGATCCATATTGCATTCGGACATCCATATGCAGATCATACCGGACAAAATTGGATTTCAACCACACACATCGATTGCGTAGGACGCAATTTTGATATTTGGATGGATGATGTGCAGGTGATGGAAAAAGGGAAATTTATTTTTGAGAATTTTTAACTCTACAGACAGATCCTCGAAGTCTAAAACGCTTCGGGGATTTTTTTATTATGATCCCAGAAATACGAAAAAAAATCAATGCGGATTATACCGATGCTAAATATCAAGCATTTACACACGAACTTGATACGACCTACAAATATCCGACTGATTTTCGTTCAGCTGAAACGCCGATCTTTTTAACGAAAGATGTTAAGAGGCAATTAATCGAAGCGTGCGATGAGATCGTTGCGCAACTTCAGACTGAAGAATTCAAAGAACATTCCTCAACGGCAATTCCTCCGGGGCTATTTGTCCCAAATGAAACTCCTCATCCTGAGTTTCTTCAAATTGATTTTGGGATCTGTAAAAATGCGAACGGAAATTATGTTCCGCAGTTGATCGAGTTGCAGGGATTTCCATCCTTGTATGGATATCAAGCATTTCTGAATGATACCATCCGTAAACATTTTTCTATCCCGCCAACATATGGTGCTTCGTTCAATGGATTCGTCCGTGGGACGTATGAAAAATTGCTTCGTGATGTGATCGTAGGAGATTCAGATCCGAAGAATGTTGTGTTATTGGAAATTGAACCAGAAAGACAAAAAACCCGGATCGATTTTACCATAATGGAAAAAATGCTGGGGATTAAAACTGTTTGTCTGACTACAGTAAAAAAGCATGGCAATCAATTATTTTATAGCGAAGATGGTAAAGAGATTCGAATTGAACGGATTTATAATCGTGTGATCTTCGATGAATTGGAACGAAAGAAAATACAATCTAAGTTCAAATTCACTGACGAGGTAGATGTGCATTGGGTTGGTCATCCGAATTGGTATTTCCGTATCAGCAAACATACGTTGCCATTTCTAAAAAGTAAATATGCCCCCGAATGTCATTTTGTAAGTGACCTGAAAAAATATCCAAGTGATCTTCAACAATATGTATTAAAGCCCCTCTATTCTTTCGCAGGACTCGGAGTCGATATTGACGTAACTAAACAAAAATTGGATGCTTTGGTGGACAAGTCACAATATCTTCTTCAAAGTAAAGTCCAGTATGCTAATTTAATAGAAACACCGGATGGATTTGCCAAAGCGGAAGTGAGAATGATGTTTATTTGGAAAGAGAAACCAATCCTTGTTAAGAATCTCGTCCGATTAAGCAAAGGGGCAATGATGGGAGTCGATTTTAATAAAAATAAAACATGGGTTGGTGGGACGATTGCATATCATGAGGCGATATGAAAATAAATCGAAACAAAAAACTTAAATCTCAAAAGCTTTATATAAAAAATATGGTGTGCGATCGCTGTATTCGTGTTGTTCGTGATGAACTGCAATTGCTTGGTCATGATGTCCGATACGTTGAACTTGGCGAAGTGGAACTTGGAAACACATTGAAACAGAATGAAATGGACAGAGTAAAAAGCATGTTGCAGAAGAATGGTTTTGAACTGATTGAAGATAAAAATGGAAAGACGATCGAAGCGATCAAAATGGCTATCATTCAATTGGTTCACCATAATCATAATGCAGAGCCGATGAAATTGAAGTATTCCGATTATATCGCAAAAAAAGTCGGGAAGGATTATCATTCGCTCAGCACATTGTTCTCGTCCGTGGAGAATGTAACGATCGAACATTATATCATTAAACAGAAGATCGAACGGGTAAAAGAACTATTGAAGTATGACGATCGATCACTCAGCGAAATTGCTTATGTACTAAATTACAGCAGTGTCCAGCATCTTTCCAACCAATTTAAAACCATCACCGGATTTACTCCAAGTCAATTCAAGAAACAAAAACCTGCATACCAGCATCTTTACCGCATTTCGCTCGACAAAGTGAAATAAGGGCATCTAAAATTCTATACATCTTTATCGCTAAAATGTAAACCTGTTGAAGACAGTTTCTTGTATATTTATCTTGTGATTATAACTAAGGAGAAAATATGAAAACTGTTCAATTAGCAATACATGGTATGACTTGTGGTCATTGTGTTATGTCGTTGAAGAAAGAACTGTCAAAAATTGCAGGGCTTACGATCAACAGTGTTGAAATCGGTAAAGCAAACATTGAGATCGATGAAATAAAAGTGACACATCAATCACTTCAGCATGCGGTAGAAGAAGCGGGTTATTCGGTGGTTTCAATTCAGTAAGTATGTATCAGTTGATCGTCATCTTTACGATGACGGTCAACTTTGATTTCAGAGGATAATTATGGAAACAAAAATTCAAACACTCACACTTCCTATAGAAGGAATGACCTGTGCAAGCTGTGTTGCGCGGGTAGAAAAAGTTCTGACGCGGATTGATGGAGTTGAAAAGACAACGGTCAATCTTGCCACGGAAAAAGCGACGATCAAATTCGATCCTTCCAAAGCGTCAGCGGAACAGATGGCAAAAGTTGTTGAAGAGGCGGGATATAAACTTGTCGTTGAAAATATAACGTTGACAGATAACTCAAAGCCATCAGATGGTTATGACAAACTTAAGAAAGAATTCATCCTTAGTGTGATTTTCGCCATCCCAGTGATTATCCTGAGCATGGTCAGTATGACCGAATGGTTTATGGAAATTTCTCCGTTAAGTATGGATGCAGTGAATAAGCTGCTCTTCCTTGGAGCCACCGTTGTTATGGTGGTATCGGGAAAACGGTTTTTCACCATCGCGTGGAAACTTGCAAAACATTTTGAAGCAGATATGAATACGCTTGTTGCTGTCGGTACCGGTGTTGCGTATCTCTTCAGTTCAATTGTTGTGCTATTTCCTGAATGGCTTCCTGCTTCTGTTGATGCGATGGATGTCTATTTTGATACTGCCGTTTCGATTATAACGCTCATTCTTCTCGGTAAAGTATTGGAAGCACGTGCCAAGAAGCGAGCATCGGATGCAATGAGAAATCTGATGTCTATTCAACCAAAGACCGCTCGTGTTTTTCGAAATAATGAATACACCGATGTTGCGATTAATGATGTTGCAAAGAACGATATGATTCTTGTTCGTCCGGGAGAAAAAATCCCCGTTGATGGAATTATTGAAAAAGGAGAAACGTCAATTGATGAATCGATGATGACGGGAGAGAGTATTCCTGTAGCA
>DMPG01000182.1:3659-4662 GCA_003456055.1 Bacteroidota bacterium
GATCGTCCGTTTGGTTGAAGAAGCTCAGGGATCAAAAGCACCAATTCAATCTCTTGCCGATAAGATCGCTTCGGTATTTGTTCCAACTGTTATTGGAATATCATTGACCACATTCATACTTGGAATGGTTGTATTTAATTTGGAATTTGCGCAGGCAATGATTCATGCAATCGCCGTTTTGATCATTGCGTGTCCTTGCGCGCTTGGTCTTGCAACACCAACAGCGATTATGGTTGGAACCGGTCGCGGTGCGTCGGCTGGAGTGTTGATCAAAAATGNNAACGGAAAGTCTCGAACGAGCCGGTTCAATCACAACTGTTGTATTTGATAAGACTGGAACAATTACCGAAGGGAAACCATCGGTAACAGATGTTGTTCAATTCAATGATTTTACCAATGAAGAACTGATGATGATGGCTGCTTCGGTTGAACATAAATCAGAACACCCGCTTTCGAAAGCGATTGTAGAATATGTTGAAAAAAATAAAATCTCGCTGCAATCTGTTGAATCATTTCTTGCTAACCCCGGTTTTGGAATTACCGGAAAAGTTGCGGGGAAGAATGTAGTGATTGGGAAAGAAGCGATGATGCGGGAATCGTTAGTTAATATCAGTGCGGCGGATGAGATGGTTTCACGGCTTCAGCAAGAAGGAAAAACTGTAGTGTATGTTGGTGTGCAACGGAAGCTTGCTGGAATTATTGCAATTGCGGATACGGTTCGTGAATCGTCTAAAGAAGCGATTCGCAAATTACAGGAGATGAATATCAAGATTGCATTATTGACCGGCGATAATAAACTGACTGCTGAAGCGATTGCGAAAGAGGTTGGAATCACGACGGTGATTGCAAATGTATTGCCGAAAGATAAGGCTGAGTATATAAAACAATTACAAGCAAAGAATGAGATTGTTGCGATGGTCGGAGATGGAATTAACGATGCCCCTGCGCTTGCACAAGCGAATGTCAGTCTGGCAATGGCTTCGGGGACCGATGTTGCGTTGGA
>DMPG01000175.1 GCA_003456055.1 Bacteroidota bacterium
CATCGAAGTAGATCCTCATAAAGTTGATATCAATGTTCATCCTTCAAAAATGGAAGTGAAATTTGCGGACGAACAGAGCATTTATCGGATTGTTATTTCGGTTGTTCGCAAAGCTCTTGGCGGCAACGACATCACGCCAACAGTGGAATTTCAACGCCAAACGAATGACTTTTCTTCATTACGACATTCTGCAATTCCAAGGTTTTATTCTGACCTTCAGCCGAAACAATCTTCATCGCTCGATTTTGCTAAACAGAATCAGTCCGCAACTTTTTCAAACGAAGAAATTCCATTTGATCTGAATTCAAAGCTCGATCAGATATTTTCGAAAACTCCTGATAACGAAATAGTACTTCCCGTTGATACACAAACTCAATTTCAGCATGGCACACGGGACATTGAAGCGCAGGATGGAAAAGCGATCTGGCAGCTGCACAATAAATATATTCTCACTCAAATACGTTCCGGACTGATGATCATCGATCAGCACGTTGCTCATGAACGAATTTTATATGAGCGAGCGTTGACGAGAATGAATAATGCAGTACCTTCATCTCAGCAATTATTATTTCCCCAAACAATTCAACTAGGGGCTGGTGATTATACATTGACGAAAGATCTCTTACCTTTCCTCAATTCGATCGGATTTGAAACGAAATTATTTGGAAAAAATACAATCGTTCTTGAAGGTGTGCCGCCCGAAGTAAAAGCCGGAACAGAAGCAAATATACTTCAGGATATTCTTGATGAATTCAAGAATAATCAATTAAGAGTTAAATTAGACGCTCGGGATAATATCGCAAAATCCTTTTCGTGCAAAGCTGCAATAAAAGCAGGGGAGCGATTGAGTGAAACGGAAATGCGTTCATTGATAGATCAATTATTTGGAACATCAATGCCATATGTCTGTCCACATGGACGACCAGTATTGATAAAACTATCGTTGGCTGAATTGGACCGACGGTTTTTTAGAACTTAACTTTCGATTATGAAAATTATTACTGTTTTTTGTATTGCAAAACCTGAATTTCGATCTGAGCTTATAAAATTATGTAAAAGTATGATTGTTCCATCAAGATCGGAACAAGGATGTCTCCATTATAGTTTTTATCAAGATTTAGATCGAGAAAATAAATTTTTCTTCTACGAAGAATGGGTCGATCAGCCATCGATAGATGCACATAATATCTCAAGACATTTTTTGGATTTTCAACCAAAATTCAAATCATTCATTGAAGGTGAACCAGAAATTAATGTTCATACTGTAAAATAGCAAAGAACTAGTTCGATGACAATTCGAAACAGTTAAATTTACGATCAAACATATCGGAGTAATACCATGGCATCAATGAACGATACGCAGGGAATTCATGAAGCAACAGATCGATACAAGTCGCAATCAGCTGCATCTAAAGTCCGAAATGTGAAATTTACAACAGTCAGCGGTGAACCGGTTGATTTGTTATATACTCCCGATGATATTAAAGAAATAAACTATCTTGCCGAAATAGGTTTTCCAGGTGAGTTTCCATACACTCGTGGTGTTCATCAAACGGGATATCGAGGAAAACTTTGGACAATGCGCCAGTTTGCCGGATTTGGAACTCCAGAAGATACAAATCAGCGCTTTAAATACCTTCTTGAACATGGACAGACAGGACTTTCAACTGCATTCGATCTTCCTACATTAATGGGACGAGACGCTGACGATCCATTTTCGGAAGGGGAAGTTGGTATTTGTGGTGTTGCCGTTAGTTCGTTAGCCGATATGGAAATACTGTTTAATGGTATTCCATTGGACAAAGTAACGACTTCAATGACGATCAATGCACCAGCTGCGATGATTCTTGCATTTTACATTGCTGTTGCAGAGAAGCAAGGATTAAAATCCAGTGTTCTCCGTGGAACAATCCAAAATGATATTCTCAAAGAATACATCGCACAAAAAGAATGGATTTATCCTCCGAAACCTTCGATGAGAATCATCACTGATATGTTCCAATACTGTGCGAAAGAACTTCCGCAATTCAATCCTATCTCTGTATCTGGCTACCATATACGTGAAGCCGGTTCAACTGCTGCACAGGAACTTGCATTCACACTTGCAGGTGGTTTTGCGTACATCGAACATGGCATCGCTGCCGGAATGGATGTTGATGAATTTGCTCCTCGGATTTCATATTTCTTTAATTCTCATTTAGATTTTTTTGAAGAGATTGCAAAGTTTCGTGCCGCTCGGCGGATCTATGCAAAAAGAATGAAATACAAATACGGTGCAAAAAATCCAAAGTCATGGATCCTCCGTTTTCATACCCAAACAGCAGGATGCACGTTGACAGCTCAACAGCCTGAGAATAACATCGTTAGAACGGCTATTCAAGCGCTGGCAGGGGTTTTAGGAGGCACACAGTCTCTTCACACCAATTCTATGGATGAAACGCTTGCGTTGCCTTCCGATAAAGCGGTAAAGATTGCACTTCGCACCCAACAGATTATTGCAGATGAAACAGGAGTGGCAAATACAATAGATCCACTTGGAGGAAGCTATTTTGTTGAATCACTGACGACAAGAATGGAAGAGGCTGCTGAACAATATTTTGAAAAAATAGAATTGCTTGGAGGAGTGATTCCGGCAATTGAACAAGGTTTCTTCCAACGTGAAATTGCAGAAGCTGCTTACCGATATCAGAGAGAATTAGATCAAAAAGACAAGATCATTGTTGGTGTTAACCAATATATTGAAGAAGGGGAGAAAGTTGATATTCCGTTGTTATCAATTTCTCATGACGTTGAAATTTTACAAAAGAAACGACTGGCTAATCTAAAACAAAGCAGAAATCAACAAGCAGTTGATAAAGCAATCGAAGAATTGAAACAATCCGCTGCTGATGGGTCGAACTTAATGCCTCATCTATTGAATGCAACTCGAAATTATGTAACGCTTGGTGAAATGTGTAATTCGTTGATCGAACATTTTGGTATTTATGAAGAACAAGCAATATTTTGACTTATAGTTATGTCGTTTAATATTCATGGAGAATAAAAATGAATCCTGAATCACGAATAAAGTTATTACGTTCTTTGGAAGAAATTAGAATATTTGAACAAAATAATCCTAATCCAAAAACTAGATTAGTTTATCATTGGATTGGACTTATTTTTACTTGGATAGTGCTTGCTTCAGTAATTATGAGCTATGATATCAAGGAAAAAGCTTTATTTTTGGTTATTGCTACTATTCCTAAT
>DMPG01000131.1 GCA_003456055.1 Bacteroidota bacterium
AATAAATAGCGAACTTTATGAAACCAATACTGCTAGTCGATAAGTGGCTCGAAAAGATCTCAGGATGGATATTGGTAATGCTGTTGGGGATCATGATCGCCATGGCATTTGGTCAGGTTATTCTACGCAATTTTTTTGATTCGAGTATTGAATGGGGAGATATTTTTCTTCGTCATCTTGTGTTATGGGTTGGTTATTTTGGTGCGGTGATCGCAACGGGTGAAGGTCGCCATCTTCGGATTGAATTCGTCAGTAAACTGGTCCCGCCTAAAGTCCGAAAGATATTTTTCATTATTACAAGTCTATTTGCAGGAGCGATCTGTTATTTTTTGATGCAGGCAGCTGTTTCATTTGTTCAATTAGAAATGGAATCTGAGTCCACGTTAATTCTTGATCTGCAAACATGGTATTTCATCATCATCATCCCCATTGGATATGCATTGCTTACGTTTCGATTTATTGTCCGGGCATTACACTGGACTATGGAAATCGTTAAGGGTAACTGGGAAACATCGGAGGCAACTCACTAATGCCTATCATTCTCATTATCGTCGCATTTGCTGTTCTTGTTCTCATCGGCACTCCGTTATTTACCATCATCGGTGCAATTTCACTGTATGGTTTTTCTCAAGAAGGAATTGATGCCGCCGCTGTAACCATCGAATTATATCGCCTTGCCAGTCAGCCGGTGCTTCTTGCAATTCCGTTGTTCACGGTTGCCGGGTATTTTCTTGCTGAAAGCAATGCACCGAAACGGATCGTGGCATTAGCTCAGGCGTTGATCGGTTGGATGCCGGGCGGTTTGGCAATTGTGGTGCTCATCAGCTGCGCAATATTTACCGCATTTACCGGAGGATCTGGTGTAACGATCGTTGCACTCGGCGGTCTTGTGTTTCCAATCCTTATATCGGAAAAATACTCGGAAAAATTCGCACTCGGACTTGTGACAACCTCCGGAAGTTTGGGTTTGTTATTTCCACCATCGCTCCCAATTATTTTATATGGTACGTTTGCTGAAGTTTCCGTTGATGCGTTGTTCAAAGCAGGAATTGTTCCCGGAATTATTTTGATGTTAGTGGTAGCATTGTACAGTATTCAACAAGGTAGAAAAGCTCATGTTCCTCGACATCCGTTTGATGCGAAAAAAGCATGGTCAGCTACCAAAGCAATTGCCTGGGAAATACCGCTTCCGTTCTTTATCATCTTCGGAATTTACGGCGGATATTTTACTGCGACAGAAGCCGCTGCGGTAACGGCATTTTATGTATTTGTTGTTGAAGTGTTCATTTATAAGGACTTGAAATTCTTTTCAGATGTTCCGCGTGTGATGAAAGAGAGCATGGTACTTGTCGGTGCAATTCTGATGATCCTCGGCTGTGCAATGGGATTGACCAGTTATTTGATTGATCAGCAGGTTCCGCAAAAATTATTTGAATACATCAGCCAGGTTGTTTCCAGCAAAATTTTCTTTCTCGTGATCCTCAATATATTCCTGCTGATCATCGGAATGATGATGGAGATATTCTCTGCGATCGTTGTCGTTCCGCTCATTGTTCCGGTTGCAAAACAGTACGGCATCGATCCTATCCATCTTGGCATTATTTTTCTTGCAAATCTTGAGATCGCCTATTTAATGCCTCCCGTCGGACTGAATCTTTTTATGGCAAGTTTCCGCTTCAAAAAATCTATCGGTGAAGTAGTTATTGCAACATTACCATTTGTTTTCGTACTCTTCATTGCATTGATCTTAATCACCTACGTACCCGAATTGAGCCTGTGGCTGGTAAAATAAATTGGGGAAATATTTTCGGCAAGCAGTACTATGGTACTATAAATTGATTACATCAATCACAAAGTTTAAGCTCTTTCCTTATGTCTAAGCAAACCACAAAATATGTCTGTCAATCCTGCGGTTACGTTTCTGCCCGGTGGACGGGAAAATGTCCGAACTGCAATGAATGGAATTCATTTGTGGAAGAAGCACCATCGCCGTTAAAATTGGTTCGCAAGAGCGGAGGAATTGCATCAAAATTGAATGCAATCTCTTTGACAGATGTTGATAGTATTGCGGATGTTCGTTTTGTTACTGGGATGGCAGAATTTGATCGTGTGCTCGGTGGTGGAATCGTAACAGGGAGTGTTATCCTATTAGGCGGTGATCCGGGAATCGGAAAATCTACACTAATGATGCAGGTTGCTCTTCATCTAAAAGATAAAGTGATCTTATATGTTACAGGTGAAGAATCTCCAAAACAGGTTAAACTGCGCGTGGAACGATTGGGAAAAGCAACGGACAATATTCTGCTTCTGCCCGAAACAAATCTGGAAACAATCACGGACGTGATCGACCGTGCAACACCCGATCTGGTTATCGTCGATTCAATTCAGACATTGTTTAACCCAAACCTTGAAAGTGCACCCGGCAGCGTTGGGCAAGTGCGTGAGTCGACCGGAATGCTAACGAGAATTGCAAAAACAAAGAATATTCCCATTATTCTGATCGGACATGTAACAAAAGAAGGAGCAATCGCCGGTCCCCGCGTGATTGAGCATATGGTTGATGCGGTGCTGCAATTTGAAGGGGAAAAACATTACGCCTACAGGATCCTTCGCGGAATAAAGAACCGGTTCGGTTCGACAAACGAAATTGGCATTTTCGAAATGCACGATACGGGATTGCGGGAAGTATCGAATCCGTCAGAGATCTTTTTAAGCGAACGGACATTTGGTTCAAGCGGTGCAGCGATTGTTGCAACATTGGAAGGGACAAGACCGCTGTTGATTGAAGTGCAAGCGCTTGTTTCCACTAGTAATTATGGAATGCCTCAACGTACGTCAACAGGATTTGATCTGCGAAGATTACAAATGCTGCTGGCAGTGCTTGATAAACGGGTCGGTGTCAATACAGGTGTGCATGATGTTTTTGTGAATGTTGCCGGCGGAATTCGGATTGATGAACCTGCGGCTGATCTTGGAATTGCAGTGTCCATCGTGTCATCCCTGCGCGATATTCCGGTCGATTCTCAAACCGTAGCAATCGGTGAGATTGGATTGGGAGGTGAGATTCGTACAATCGCCCATTGCGATAAACGCGTCCAAGAATCAGCAAAATTAGGGTTTAAGAATATTGTTATACCAAACTCCAATGCAAAAAAAATGAAATCAACCAAAGATATTACAATCATTGGTGTTGATACAATTCAAGAAGCGATCAAACAATTGGTGGGATAATGAATGCAGAATTTATGTGGGAAGCCATTCGACTTTCCATTCAAAATATTCGAGATGGCAACGGAGGGCCGTTTGCTTGTGTTGTTGTAAAAGAGGGAAAGATTATTGCACGCGGAACGAATACGGTTACTTCTACTAACGATCCGACCGCCCATGCAGAAATCGTTGCAATAAGGAACGCCTGTAAAGAATTGAAATCATTTCAATTATCAGGTTGTGAGATCTATACGTCGTGTGAACCTTGCCCGATGTGTCTTGGTGCAATATACTGGGCTCGTCCTGATAAGATTTATTATGCGAACGGCAGAAATGATGCCGCAAAGATCGGCTTCGATGATGAAATTCTGTATGAAGAGCTTTCCCAAAAAATTTCCGACCGGAAAATTCCCACAATGCAACTAATGCGTGAAGAAGCGCTTGCCGCATTTCGTGAATGGGAACAAAAACAGGACAAAATACAATACTGATCATGACGACATTAGATTTGGTAGGGTACGGCGGGTTCATATTCCTGGCGATCTGCTGGGTTCCGCAAACAATCGAAACAATTAAAAACGGAAAAGTGGCAATGCAAAAATCTTTTCTTCTGATGTATGCGATTGGTGCAGCATTATTAATGGTACAAGCTATCGGGCTCGAAAATCTTCCTTTGATTCTCCTGAACAGTTATACAGCTGTAGCCAGTCTTATTAATCTCTTTTACGGTCTATTTCCGAGGAAAGAGTTTTGAAAAAAATTATTCTTGCAACCAATAATCTCCACAAGATTGAAGAGATCCAATCATTCCTTCTGCCGCTTGGTTTTGAAATCCATAGTGCGCGTGATACGGCTATTCCAAAAACCGAGGAAGATCAGTCGACATTACAGGGAAACGCTTTAAAGAAAGCACGAGAAACATTTCAAGCGACCGGAATACTTTCTCTTGCCGATGATACGGGACTGGAAGTATATTCTCTTGATATGAGACCCGGTGTTTATTCTTCGCGGTATGCGGGAGAGAATGTTTCCTATGAGGACAATAATAAGAAATTGATCCATGAATTATCCGGTCTTGCATCTGATAAACGCGGAGCGCGGTTTCGCACCGTCATTGCAATTGTGGGAGATGGATTCAAAAAAACTGTTGAAGGTATCGTTGAAGGGTCAATTCTTGAAACTCTAAGAGGCGTACAAGGGTTTGGGTATGATCCATTATTTGTTCCCAACGGATCCGTCAAAACATATGCTGAAATGACGATCGAAGAAAAAAATACATTAAGCCATCGTGCCCGCGCTTTAGAAAAAGCAGTTGAAGTGCTAAAAAAAATTTAATAAGTGACCGTCACCTTTAAGGTGACGG
>DMPG01000350.1:0-9782 GCA_003456055.1 Bacteroidota bacterium
TGTAAATCCGTGGGCTATTGTTAAATGATTTTTGATGTCAATTGAAACAAAAAATCCGTCCCGAAAGTATCGAGACGGATTTTAATAAATCATTTCAGAATGAGAAGATGTTGATTATTTCACTAGCATCATCTTCATATTCTTTTCAATATTTCCAGCAGTCATTTTTGCGATATATGCTCCTGTTGCAACTGTTTTTCCTGATTGATCTTTACCATTCCAGGATATGTTGTGCGTCCCTTTCGAAAAATCCTGATTGTTTGCTAATGTAACTACCTCTTTCCCGAGCATGTCATATACTCGTAAGGATACTTTCTTTGCCAACGGCAACACAAAACTGATCGTTGTTGTTGGATTGAAAGGATTTGGGTAGTTTTGAAGCAACTGATAATCATCCGGTGTGATTATAGCAAGGTCACGACTTCCTACAGAACCAGCAATATCAGATTCTAGAATTCTGAATCCCCATTTTTTTGGATTCGATAATTTTTTCGATGAATCTGTCAGAAACTTTGCACTATCTGTACTCCAATGACGCCATGAAAATGTAACTGTATCTACTAGAGCCTGATATGGCAAAACAATTTCCTGTTTACCATCACCATCAAGATCAACGGGTCTGGTCATTTTAGAGACAAAGCCTTCGCCGGATCCTGCTGTTTTTGTTGTATCTTTTTTTGCTCCAAGCGAATCTGAATAGATGATCGTTGCATAATTATCGCTTTCGCCGGTGTAATATACTTTTCGAATATAGCTGTTGGAATCTCGCACCGATCCGGTCCCTTTATATTCTATTGCAACGACGTTACTCGGGTAAGATGATCCAACAAGGATTTCTTGTTTGCCATTTCTGTCTAGATCGGCAAGGACTCCGGTAAAGCTTGACATTGGCGTTCCCGAAGCATTTTGTGAAACCCCTCTATAGATTCTAAANNATCGGCAAGGACACCGGTAAAACTAGACATCGGTGTACCGGAAGCATTTTGTGAAACTCCTCTAAATATTCTAAAAGCATGTGTAGAATCTGCTATCTGAACATCATCGCCCGGTTTGTAGTCAATAATGAACAATGCTCCATCATCCGGACTTCCACCGCCATACATTGGTAAATACACTTCATCATTTTTATCGTTATCAAGATCTGCCACAATTCCGCCAAACAATGCAACATGGTCAAATGCCGGTGTCATTTGATAATATTCGGTGCCGTTCGTTGTTCCTACAGAATTAGGGATTACATACGTATCTGCTCCTGTTGTTTTGATCACCCAATAATCGCCAAAGTTCCAGTTATGGCAAACAATTTCTTTCTTTCCGTCGCCATTAAGATCTGCAGGATGAATTGCATATGGTCCGCCGCCGCCAAAACTAGTACTTGCCACTAAGTTGCTTGCTCCTTCAATTTGGAAACTTGCAAATCCTTGACTCTCATATTCCCATTCGCCGGTCGCTGAGATAATTAAGTAATCATCATTACCCGCACTCGCTAGATTCTTAGGAGTGACGATTTCTTGTTTTCCATCGCCGTCAACATCTTCTACTTCAAAATGTTCAACGGTTGTTTGGAGTCCACCTTCAACCGGTAAGCCTGCTTTTGCGCCAAACGATGATCCATACGGAATTGTTTGTGGAACTACAGCCGATGGAATTGTGCCAAATTTATGACTTCCGGTAACACCATCCCATTCGAAGATCAAAAATCCGCCTGCAGTGCCTGGACGAGGGAAAATAATTTCACCCTTTCCATCACCATCAAGATCTCCGGAACGTATTGTACGTGGAGTAGAGCCTCCACCAATGCCATACGGTTGACCTGTAATCATATCTAATCTCGGTGAAGACCAGATCCATTCCAATGTGTCATTCCCAACCGCCTGAAAAGCGTGAACTCGTCCAGTTTTTGTATAATCAGTTACTAAAATTTCAGGTTTTCCATCCTTGTCAAGATCAGGAGAAACCCATGCACCGCGAAGTCCAATATCGCCAAAGAATGCACTGTCTGGTTTTACTAATGTACTCTTAGGAACAAATTTTGCACCAATATGCACCTGAGAGAATATCAGTACAGTTGTAACCATAGATCCCATAAGCAGGGTAAGAATTTTTTTCATTGAATTGCTCCTGTATTGTGAAAGGTTGATGGATTAATAATATCGAAAGGTTTATTTACCTCATAAAAATACTCAATATGATTTGATGAGTCAAGAATCAATTTGAAGAAAGATTTAACCAATTTTTTTGAAATTATACACTTATTTGGTATTTTGACACATAATTTTCCATTCAGTATCCTGACTCTTGCGTGAATATACATCAACAATTTAGTAAAGCAACGGCTGTTCTCATTATTAAACCCCGCGCAATCGGTGATATTTTGCTTTCGACGCCAGTAATTGAGAATATAAAATTTCTGTTCCCTCAAATTGCAATAGATTTTCTCTGCGAAAGTTTTGCAGCCGATGTTGTTCGAGGAAATCCATTTTTACGAAATGTGATCACATTCAGTAAAAAGAGTGATTACACGTTGTCTATCATCAATCGTATTCGAAAGAACAAATACGATATTGTGATCGATCTTTTTGGGAATCCGAGAACAGCGATGTTCACACGATGGAGCGGAGCCAAAACGAGGATCGGATTTCCATTCCGCGGCCGAGCGTATGCGTATACCGATCTTGTTACTCCACGCGGCGGGGAAGTGCATAATGTGGAATTCAATTTAGATGTGCTTAAACATTTTGATCTTCCGATAAATTTCAAAAACCCGATGTTTCCATTGTCAAGCAGTGATACTATTTATGCTGACGGTTTTTTTGTTCAAAATAAATTGTCTGGTAAAACAATAATTGGGATTAATGCCAGCGGCGGTTGGTATACAAAAAAATGGGATCTAAATTCTTTCGCTCGTCTGATTGAAAAGATTTCGACAAATGGGAAGTATGAATTTTTGCTGTTCTGGGGTCCCGGCGAATATGATGATGCAATCGCAATTCAAAAAAATGTAAACAAGACGACGGAGCTCATTCCAAATACAACATTAAAAGAAATGGGTGCATTGCTTCAACGATGTTCATATCTTATCAGTAATGATTCTGGTCCGATGCATATTGCGGCATCACTTAATGTTCCGACACTCGGTATTTTTGGTCCTACAAACCCGCATTTGCAGGGTCCCAACGGCGATCAACACTTGTGGGTTAGAAATGAACAATTGGATTGTCTTGAATGTAACCTGACGAAATGTCCAATTGGCAATGTTTGTATGACTGATCTTTCCGTTCAAGTCGTATTTGATGCTTTCCAGCAACTCATATTGAAAAATCAAAAATAATATGGCAAAAAAAACAGAAAAGAAAAAAAAGCCTGCTAAAAAATTGTTTATTCCTGATTGTAAGCGATTTACCGGATATAAACCTTGTTTTCCCGGCACTGCTTGTTACCAAGAGTGCGTTGACCCTAAACCGGTTGGGAAGAAAATCCTGATCGTAAATCTTGATGCGATGGGTGCCGTTGTTCAAACAACCTCGATGCTCCCTGCAATAAAGAAAAAATATCCTAATAGCCATATTTCTTGGATTACATTGAAGAATGCGTACCGATTATTGGATAATAATCCTTATCTCGATGCAGTGTATGTTTGGGAGCCGGAAAACTGGTTGATTCTTCAGCAAATGGAATTTGACATTGTCTATCAAACTGACAAGACAAAACGATCTTGTGCGTTTGGAAATTCGTTGAATGCGAAAGAAAAAATTGGTTTTGGACTCAATAAAAACGGAAAAATTATTCCTCTGAACAAGGAAGCTGAGTATAGTTTTATTTTAGGACTTGATGACGAGCTTAAATTCCGAAAGAATGAGAAATACGGAACACAGATACTTCAAGAATCGATGAAGTTGAAATACCAACGTGACGAGTATGTCTTTGAGCTTTCAGAAGAAGAAAAGAAATTTTGTGAACAATATAAGAGTGATAATCATATTCAACCTGGTGATTTAATTGTTGGATTCAATACCGGTTGTTCGTATTTGTATGAAAATAAAAAGATGACGATTGATCAGCATGTCAGTTTGATCAATGGTATGCACCAAATATCCGGTGTACAGTTGGTTCTTGTTGGTGGTCCTGAAGATACTGAACGGAATGCTGAAATAGTCAGAAGAGTCGGCGACAAAGTTCTCAGTACTCCAACAACAGAAGGGGTTCGGCGCGGAATATGTTATGAAAATATCTGTGATGTAATCATCACCGGCGACTCTTTTGGAATGCATGTAGCGATTGGATTGAAGAAATATGTCATCGCGTGGTTTGGGTTAAGCTGCTGGAGTGAGATTGACCTGTATGACCGAGGTATAAAATTGATTCCTGAAGGTCTTTTCTGTGCACCGTGTTGGAAGAAACAATGTCCATACAACTTGGAATGCATTCAAATGATCGATCTGGAAAGAATTACGGCAGAAGTTAAAAGACTTGCAGCGATACGTGCAAAAGTATTTTAAACAAAAAACCTTACGAAGGTTCTAAACCTTCGTAAGGTTGGTTCTACTGTTTCACACCTTTTTCCATCAGATAATCAGCAAACTTTTTCTTCTCGTAATGATTTTCTCCGATAAAACTTAAGCCATGAACAAACCGATCCGGTTCAGCATATCCGGGAAGCATGGTGATCGGTTCTCCGTTACTTTTTAGAAAAACCGTTGCAGGATATCCATTGACTCCCATTCCTTGGGCAAATTCAGCCGGAGAGATTGATTGACCTTGATATGAGATCTTCTCATTTCCTTCAGCATTCAATTTGATGATCACGTAATTCTTTGCGAGATATTCCGAAACTTTTTTATCCGGATATGTGCTGGAATCCATTTTCTTACACCAACTGCACCAATCGGTATAGACATCGACCAAGATCTTTTTTCCGCTTTTCTTTGCTTCAGCAATTCCTTCATTGAATTTCTTCCATTGCGGCTCCTTCGAATATGAAACAGATGCAATGAGCAGAATGCAACCAATTAAAATTATTTTTTTCATATCTTCCTTTTGTGGTTTTGTCTATCCTTAAACAGGACAACAATCAGTAACGTTCCGGAAAATTATCACTTTTTTATAATATTTTTGACCTGAGCAGCTACAATTTCGACAGAAATTTCATCCAACGTACATACTTTTGGATCACCTGGACATCGATTCTGACAATATCCTTCAGGAGGTAGAATTGCTTCCGATTTATTTCCCAATGAACCCCATAATGTTGGGAGAACAAGCGGTGAGAGGACAAAACAAGGTTACCGTTGGTATTTTTAATGCAGCGGCAATGTGCTGGGTTCCGGTACTCGAAGAAACTAGAACAGAGCAATAGCTGCATAGCGCAATCAGTTCTCGTAAATCGTTACCAGAATAGAGCAAATGTTTTGATTTATATTTTAGGAAATATTTTTCCAGTTCTTCATTATGAATTCCAATATTGATGAAGAGTTGATATTCGGCAGGAAGCGAATTGATCAACTCAGCATAACGCTCCGGCGTCCAATTAGGAACAGACCTGTTCGAACTTGGATTAATTCCAATAATAGGTTTGGAAAGATCAAATCCAGATGATTGAAGAATATTTTTTGCATTTTCTCGTTCTTGCTCTGTGAGAAATAGTTCAGGTGTTATATCGTCATTCAGAACGCCGATCGCTCTTCCAAGATCCATTACATAATCGGCTTCATGGCGAAGCGGGATATATTTATGTCTGCTGACCGTTCTCATTCCGGTGATAATCTGATACAATTTTCCGCCGACACCGATTCTTCTTTTTATTCCGGCAAGAAACATCATCCATGCGTGTCGTTCACGAGGCAGCGGCATTAATCCGGTGTCGAAATCCATTCTACGAATATTTCTTACTTGATTCCAAAAACCTGATCTTCCTGAATCTTTTCCTTGTGGATCATCAGTGATTAGAATATCAATATTGGGGTTATGTTGAAGGAGAACTCCTGAGACGGAATTTACCATAACTCCTACAAAAGAATTCGGGAAAGATTCTTTTACAGCGCGGATGAGTGGTGTTGTTAAAACGACATCGCCGATACGGTCAGGACGAATGATGAGGATGCGGCGTGGTTTCATTTCAGAACGGATTTATACACGGAGAGAGTTTTTTCTGCAACACGGCTCCACAAAAATTCTCGTTTAATGTGTTCTTTAAGCTGAGGATTTTTTTCTTCATTCAATGATTTGATGATGCCATCTCTAATTGAATCAACCGAATTTGGTTCAACATATGTTGCCATTGTATTGAAATAATCTCTGGTACCACCGTGAGGAGTAATAACAATTTTTGTCCCTGCCAGTGCTGCTTCTAATGCTGCAATACCTGGAGTTTCAAATAGCGATGGAAGTGCGAACACATTTGCTGCTGCATATGCTGACGCGAGTAACTCCGAATTATTGTCGGTCCCCGGAATGATAAGGATATTCTTCGACTGCTTCGCTTCTTCAATACATTGTTTTGCATATGGGCTGTCAGTGATTTTTCCAATAATAACGGCCGGATGATCAATTTCCTTTAATGCACGGATTAAATTTAAAACATTTTTTCGAGCAGGTCCAATGTGACCGACATTCAAAATGAAATTATCGATCCCGTATTTTTTCTTGAATAAGCTCGGATCACCAAATTCAAAATGCGGATCGACACCGTTTGGGACCATTGTTATTTTATTTGCCGAGATTCCCAATCCCTCACCGACCAATCGCGCTTCAGCATTTGTATTTGGAAGAACTGCTTTTGACCATTCACAGATCTGGCGTGAATACTCATAATTCGTCCAGATTCCGGTTTTAATTTTTTTCAACAGAGCATTAAGAACAATTGTTGCTTGAATAACAGCCGGTGAATGCCGAGTAAAAAAAATTGAAGATGTTACAAATGGTATATCAAAACTATTGAACGTAGATGCAAGATGGAATGTGCCGAGATTTGCCGAAAAAAGATGGACCAAATCGGTTGATTTTTTACCAAAATTTTCCCACGGATTTAACAATGATACTTCGATGCCCAGTTTTTCCAGTTCATGTTTTGTTTGAAGAACTTGAACCCGTGGTCCGCCGTATATCATTGAAAGTGATTCATAACAAGCAAATGTAATTTTCATTCTGTAATTTTTATCCACCAATCTAATGCATTTTGAATGTAATGACGAAAGGTCATTTCCCGTGTTCTACTGATATCATTTGGTATTTGAAACTGTTCATTGATTGATTGCCATTCTGTTCCTGTAGTATGCACATCATTGTTCACCGCACAGATCGCTTCGGTATTGTTTGGCAGAGAAATCCTCACCATTGTGTCATTATTCATGTTGCTGCTGTTAAAAACGATCGTAGAATCATCGAAAGAAGCTTCAAATTTAAATTGATTTCTTCGTTTCCACCATTCGGCATATTCACGATACGATAATTTTATCACGTTCTTGGTATTAATATAATTAAAAATATCATGAAACACTTCGTTACATCGATGTGCAGGATGATGATACAGACAGATTGGCTCGCGAAGAAGAATATTTTTATCGATGAGATTTTTGAAGTACGTTATCATCTCTTCAATGGTCATTTGCTCTCTAATCATTGTCCCAATGCAGACCGGGTGAATTGGTAGTTGCACCGCAGGCGAGAAATCGGAAACAACAAATGGAAATGACGGAACATTATCATAATCGTAGGTAAATTCTGATGAATATGAAAAGTTTAAATCTTTAATTGCCGATCCAATTGATTCACTCCACGCTCCGGTGGGGGCAGAAATCCCATGAATGGTAAAGCCCTGTTGATGTAACAATTGCAATGCTTTTTCAAAATTNNCGATTTCCTGAGAAGAAAATTTATTAAAATACGGAAGCCATTGTTCATGACTTTTTACATCAAGGAACCACGTTGTTGGAATTTGATATTGTTCACTCAATTGAAATATCTCATCGATCTGTTCTTGAGTTCCCTTGTCTGAATCAATGCGAAATGTAAATAAGGTGTTATTCTTTTCAGGAAAATACCATTTATGAATGAAAGGAAGATTCCTTAAATGATGTACATATTTNNCAAATACGATTGCACCATTTGGCGAACAGGATTCTTTGATGTTCGCGATACTCTTTCGTGCGGGAGTCTTTTCCTATTATGATAAAAATTTTTCCGTTTTGAATGTTGATCAGAAAGAATGGAGTGAATATTAATTCCTAGAAAAGAGATATATCCTTTTCCCTGAGGTTCCACCGATATCAGGGATTCTTCACGGAAAAAAAATATTTTTTGGTATAGATCAAAAACATCATGAAAACAATATTCACGGGTGCACTGCGGTAACAAAAAAGTTGTGTACTTATGGGCAGAAGAATGTTCTCGTACTTGTTTTAATTCTTTGGTTGTATAAAGAAGAATCCCGCCTGCGTTAGCATACTCTACAAACAAATTATCATCATCATTTGAACAAGGTTGATTCAAGATAATAAGGCTAAAAGTAGAAGGAGTTAAAATCGTTTTGGTATCAATCGCTGCCCAATCAACGCCGATTTGGTCCAACAGCAATTCCCAATAAGGATCATATCCGTACAATCCTATTTTTAATCTGATGGATTTAGTCATGAAGAAGTTGTGAAATGTAGTCAATAATTTTTTGTTCCCGCTGCTCAAGAGAAAAATGGGTCATTATTTGTTCGCGCGCTTGGAGCGAGAGCTGCGATTGTAATCCTTTTGTAATTTCATGTCCGGCGGAATCCGTATTTCCGAACGGAATTATTGAACCCGAATCACCAATTACCGTTGGGATACCGCCAACATTTGTTCCGATAGGGTAACATCCGCATAACATTGCTTCACAGAGCGTGCTGCCTAAAGCTTCACGCAGGGATGGTTGAAAATATACCTTTGCTCGTTGATAAAAATCTAATAAATCATCCTGAGATTTTGAATCATACATTTCAAGGTTAGAAGTGGGGATGAATTGTTTTTGCATGGTGGAAGACATACCGATAAGCACAAAATGTACATTTGGCAGTGTCTGAGCAACAGTATAAAGAAAATCAATTCCTTTAATTTTAAAACGAGTATAATTATCACAATTTGCAACTGTAAGGACAAAATTTTCTTTTACTTGATTTGGCTGCCAAAATGAACTATTGTGACCGGTTGGCAGGACAAAAATATTATCTCCGTTGTATTGTGCCAATATTTCCGCATCTTTTTTTATAGAAGGATCAACTGCTAAAACAACATCTGCATTTTTAATGCCATATCGCACAATAATTGATTTCCACCAGCTATTCCATATTCCATAATTTAACTCCGGAATTTTAGCGACGTCAACCCCACCTAAAATAAGGATTGATTTTTTACCAAAAACTTTTGTAAAAAAAATCAAAATGGATGAATAGACCGATGCAAACCAAGAAAAAGTTAAATCGTTTTTTCTAATTGCAGCGATGTAAGTAAAAAATGTTTTTATTCCCGAGGAAATTACTTTCGTAACTGAATAATGAGCGCTGAGGATCTTGAGATCTTCTTGGATGAAGGAAGTAGAAAATGTTGCAGTGAACAGTATTTTTATTTTTTTGTCCACGAAGTGACATCAAAGATAAAAACTGAGCGAAAATAAATGATTTGCCATGAACGCTCCATTGTTTGGAACAAAAGTATAATCAAATCTCACAATACTATATAGAACTCCAATGCCGCCTGAGAAACTTCGGGTTTCATATCCTGTTTGATATCCTGCTCGAACCGCAAAAAGAGAACTATAC
>DMPG01000350.1:9800-11613 GCA_003456055.1 Bacteroidota bacterium
AATCCAATTTCGGGAGAAAGGGAAGAAGTATATGATACACCTGCCCGCATAGTCGCGGGTACAACAGAATGTTCTGATCGTAGTACACTCATATGACCAAGATTTGTTGCGCTCAATCCTATATTGAATTGATCATCGAATTTATATAGGAATCCTCCGTCGAATGCATAACCGCTTGCTTCATCAACGAAGATCTTTTCATATAATAATTTTCCGGTAACACCAATTGAAATATTTTCTGTTACATTCATCGCCGCACCAATTCCGATCATGCCATTCTTTGCATCGAACGTTTGTTCCGCTTCACCAGGCTGCAACCGAACTTCAATTCCACTGACCGACGTTGTTAAAGCGGAGAAACCAACAGTAATATCTTTGCCGGGAATTGTTGCACCGATATACTCTGTCATTGTCTCTGCAAATCCATTTTGATGACTTACGGTGAGTTGCGGTCTATCTGAAGACCGAAGAGAAGATGGATTGTAGAAAAATGATGCATGGTCGTTTGGTATTGCCGTGAACGCTTCACCCATCCCTGACGAACGAGCATTGGCACTCATTTTTAAGAACGCAAGTCCGGTGTGCACGTTCTGTGAAAAAAGGAATACAGAACCTGCCGTAATAAGAACGATAAAATTAAAGAAGTTTTTCATAGCTTAATTGAAAGAGAAATAATGTGCATTGAAGATACACCATACGGTTCAAGAATGTACGCATAATTGAATGAAGGTTTCCAATCAGTATAATCAGTACGGACTGTGAATCCAAAGGATGGATGCGCTTGGTCTTTTTGTTCAATATTCCAACCGTCGAGACCTCCGCGAACGGTGAACATTTCGATCGGAGTGTATTCACCTCCAAGTCGAATGATCGTAGTTGAAACTGTATACGGTCCATTTTTAGTGGAATTGTTTTTGATTTCGAGTGAACCATTCTCAATTTCGGCTGAAATTAACGCAGTATTATCGTCGAATACATAGGAAAGCCCAAGTGTTTTTCGTGTTGGAAATTTTTCAGTTGTAGANNCAAGTTGCTCGTAAAGATTTGATGTGTCCCAGCGGTACTTTGAATTGATGTCTTTCAATGATCCTGCGAGCGTAAGATTTTTCGACAAAGGGTAGATAATCCCAAAATCAAATCCAAGATTTGTTGTCGATAGTTCCTTGAAGAGAGAATAATAATAGAGCTTTGTAGTCAATCCAATTGTTATTGCACGAATTCGCAATGCAAATGAGAGCGTAAACAGGTTTTCTGAAATTGAATATGTCTCAGTTTTAAATCCGTCAATATCTCTTCCGTCAATATCCGAAACACCCGAGTTGATAACACCAAAAGCAATTCCGGCATTGGTATCAATTGGCATTGAATAAAATAATGTATTGAGATTTCGATCGAATGATAAAATCCCGTATGAAAGTGAGACTGTCTGCTGCTTCAACAATGCAACGGTTGCAGGATTGTAATATCCGGAATTTTCTCCAGATTTAACTGCCGTCATCGCATTTCCCATTCCCATTCCTCTTGCGCCAAATCCCATTCTGGAAAATGCACCGGCAGTTCCTTCAAGTTGCGCCAACGATACTGAGGAACAAAAACAACTAATGATAATTAATATTTTGAAATTATTGAATGACAAGAATTTTCCCCCAGCGTGGTTCGTCGTTGTCCACCACGAGTTGATAAAAATAAACACCGTTTGAAACAAACGATCCATCTGTTCTTTTTCCATCCCACATTTCGTCATGCTCACGGTTTGCTTCTCGTTGTGCATTCTGCACCGGAGTGTCTACAAGATTCATTCCAAAATCAAAGA
>DMPG01000152.1:0-149 GCA_003456055.1 Bacteroidota bacterium
CCGACTAAAGCCTCTACGGTAAAGTTCTGCTGTACCAATCTTTGCCTCTACACTTATCTTTCTGTATCTTACCATTTGAATTTTGCTGAACCTTAAACTGCAATTAGTGTCGTACACCGTTACTGTGGATTACACCAAACCAAACTATG
>DMPG01000152.1:251-5750 GCA_003456055.1 Bacteroidota bacterium
GGAAAATCATCGCTTGCATTCGACACAATCTATGCTGAAGGGCAGCGTCGTTACGTTGAATCACTTTCCGCATATGCTCGTCAATTTCTCGGATTAATGGAACGTCCTGATGTCGATTATATTGAAGGACTTTCTCCTGCGATCTCTATTGAACAAAAAACGGTCAGCACCAATCCTCGATCAACCGTTGGAACAGTTACGGAAGTGTATGATTTCCTCCGTTTGCTCTACGCGCGCGTAGGAACGCAATTCTGTGTGAATGATGGAACTCGTGTGCAAAAACAAGGCGTAGATCAGATCATTGATGCGATTATGAAGATTCCACAGGGAATCAAGATTCAGATTCTAGCGCCGATCGTGAAGGGGCGAAAGGGGCATTACCGCGAATTATTCGAAAAAATTCTGAAAGATGGGTTCTTACGAGTTAGAGTAGATAATGAAGTTGTGGAAATTTCAAAAGGATTAAAACTTGACCGATATAAGATTCATAACATTGAAATTGTCATTGATCGAATTCAATTAAAGAAGGATAGTCGGTCGCGTATTGCAGATTCCGTAGAAGTAGCGCTACAATTCGGAGAAGGTGTGTTGATCGTGAATGACGGCAAACAGGATATATTGTTTAGCAAAAAGTATTCCTGCCCGACGTGCGGAACCAGTTATGAAGAACCTGCACCGAATTCATTCTCCTTCAATACAACATCGGGTGCGTGTAGTGCCTGTGAAGGATTAGGCGAGAAAAAGGATTTTGACCTTTCTCTGATAATGCCAAATCCAAATTTGACTATACAACAAGAGGGTATTGCACCGTTAGGAAAACCACGCGCAACGTGGTTTTATGCTCAAGTGAAAGCCGTTTTAAAGAAACATGGTTATGATTACAACACACCCATAAAACAGTTTACTAAAATTGCATTGGATGAACTATTATATGGTACGCATGGTGAAAAAATTGAAGTTGAATACACCTATGCCGGTGGGAGAACATCCATTTACAAACATCGATATGACGGCGTGATGAAAATGCTGCAAGAATATTATAATGATACTGCTTCCGCAAAGATTCGAGCGTGGGTTGAGGGGTATATGAGTACGAAAGTATGTTCGGAATGTGAAGGTGGTCGTCTGCGAAAAGAGAATCTTGCTATTCAACTTGAAGATAATACAGGGAGCAGACATAAAATTTCCAATCTCGTAAAGCTGTCGTTAACCGATGCACAACTGTTTTTTACTGGTTTGTCGTTTACGAACCGTCAGTTGGAAATTGCGCAGCCGATTCTGAAAGAAATCAATCAACGGTTAGGATTTATGGTTGACGTGGGTTTAGGATATCTCACGTTGGATCGCACGGCGAGAACTCTTTCAGGTGGTGAAGCACAACGAATCAGATTAGCAACTCAAATTGGTTCACAGTTGGTTGGTGTTTTATATATTTTAGATGAGCCAAGCATTGGTCTTCATCAACGAGACAATACAAAACTGATTAGTTCATTAAAAAGTTTACGCGATCTTGGCAACACTGTTCTTGTTGTTGAACATGACAAAGAAATGATGGAAAATGCCGATTTTATCGTCGATCTAGGACCGCGTGCGGGGGAACATGGCGGTGAATTAGTTGCGGCTGGTTCACCGGATAAGTTTACAAATGGTCTTGCAAAAACCGTCGGTGATCGGTCTTCGACTATTGAGTATCTTACCGGCAAAAAGAATATCGAAATTCCAAAAAAACGAAGAAAAGGGAACGGAAAATTTCTCGTGCTAAAGGGTACAAGCGGAAATAATTTAAAAAATGTCGATCTTTCTATTCCATTGGGAACATTTACATGTGTCACAGGTGTCAGCGGGTCCGGTAAATCGACATTGATCAATGAAACACTGTACCCAATTCTATCGCAGCGGTTTTATAAAACAAAAATTCCTGTGTATCCCTATAAATCCATTGATGGAATTGAACACATTGATAAAGTTATTGAAATCGATCAATCACCAATCGGTAGAACACCGCGATCGAATCCTGCAACCTACACAGGTTTGTTCACATTCATCCGGGATTTATTTGCGCAACTTCCTGAATCAAAGATCCGCGGTTACAAATCCGGCCGGTTTAGTTTTAATGTCAAAGGAGGACGATGCGAAGCATGTGAGGGGGATGGCGTAAAAAAGATTGAAATGAATTTCCTGCCAGATGTGTACGTGCTTTGCGATGTTTGTCGAGGAAAACGATATAATCGTGAAACGCTGGAAGTTCTGTATAAAGGGAAATCAATTTCGGATATATTGGAAATGACGGTTGAAGATGCGCTTGATTTCTTCAGTGAAATGCCGGTAATGAATAGAAAGATTCAAACGTTGTTTGATGTCGGTCTTGGGTATATTCATCTTGGCCAACAAGCAACGACCCTATCCGGCGGTGAGGCACAGCGTGTTAAACTTTCAACCGAACTTTCCAAGGTTGGCACCGGAAATACGATGTATATTCTTGATGAACCGACAACAGGATTACACTTTGATGATGTGAAAATGTTGTTAAGTGTGCTGAATAAGCTTGTTGACAAAGGGAATACGGTTATTGTCATAGAACATAATCTTGATGTTATCAAAACTGCTGACTGGATCATTGATCTGGGACCTGAAGGTGGATCCGGCGGCGGTCAAATTATTGCTGAAGGAACTCCCGAACATATTGTGAAAAATAAAAATTCATATACGGGAGAATATTTACTTAAAGAATTGTAATCCATTAGTATCCTTATGTCTGAATCATCAATAACAACATCCGAAAAAATATTCCATAGCTATCGATCACTTTTCGCATCGATCGCTGAAATTACTGAAGAATCGTTAGCTCATATCGATATCAGCGATCCGCTGTATTTTGCGGATGGCGCAGAACCACCGCAAACGATTGCTACGAGCATTGGGGTGGAATGGAATGATAAAGGTCTACTGATCTATTTTCAAGGTCGATATGAACGTTTACGGATGATTAGTAATAATAAACAGGCAGGAATCAATTCAAAAACATATAAACTTTGGGAACAAAGCGATGTTTTTGAGGTGTTTATTGGTGTAAATGCAAAGCAAACAAAACTGTATAAAGAATTTCAAGTATCACCAGATGCGCGATGGATCGATATTGATGTGAATAAACATTTGGGAATTTCAAATCATTATTGGTATTCAGGTCTTCAATGCAAATCCTACATTAATGAGGATTTGAAAATATGGTCTTCGGTTATTGAACTTCCATGGAGCTGCTTTGGTTTGAATAAAAAAACCGACGATGTTTGGTATGCAAACTTTTACCGTGCTTCGGGAAGATTTCACGGTGAAGAATTATTGGCTTGGTCACCGACAGGGTATGGCGAGAAATGTTTTCATCGTCCGGAACATTTTGGGAAAATAGAGTTTGTTCGATGAATCGAATTACAACAATTATTATAATCCTTTTTTTCTTTGTAGTACAAATAAACGCACAGGATAGTACAGATGTTGAGAGCGGCTCAACTTCTGAAATTATTGCATTGTGGACAATGACCGGAATAATTGTTCCCTTAGCGATTGCTGGTGTTGTTATTAGTGCCGTCCCCCCAAGTATCAGTATTGTTTCACAAGATGGGATTAGCTATGGTGCGTTGAATTTTGAAACGGGATTTGGATTCGGTGAAAAACGAATCACCGGCGTTTTTTCTGATTGGAGAATCGGGACAAGTTATAGTTATATCTTTAATTCGAATGTTCGTGATGTTTTTCGTATTGAACTTAAAAAAGATTTCCATTTTGACTTTGTTGATCGACGAAAAATCCTACTTTCGGGATTTCATTTTAGTGCAGGGTTGATGACTGATTTTCCAAACGACGGATATACTATTGGAACAGGGGCGTGGTTAAAATCCCCATGGCTGCCATTCTTTGGACTCTTTCCGGAACATACATATGGAATCACTTACCGATATAATAAGTATTTTGGCGGAAAAGATTTTCATGAAATATCATTAGGCGTAACATCTGCGTTCACTTTTTAGAAACCCATTCATTTCCTTTAATATAAAACCGCCATTTTTTATCCTTCGCCGAACTGATTCCAATCCGAGTTGTTCTTATTATTTTTGACGTTGGAATTATTTTACCTTCAGTAATATAAATCTCGTTTCCGCAAAGATCTATTCCACTATGAATCGTAGTTAATGAAAATGCTTTCGCAAATTTTGCGGGACCATTCGTGAGGTTGTGAAGATGACCATCACCTTTACGGAGACTGTCATCTCTGAAGTTTCTATTTATGTACATCACTTCTTTTCCATCAATCGGTTCAACAGCACGAATCAACACCGCTTCTCCAATTCCTTCTTTGTACGTCACCACGTTGGGACAGTAATGCATTCCATACGTAAAATAAACATAGAGAAAGCCGCCGATATTGAACATTGGCTTATTTCGGTCAGTTAAACCGCGAAAGGAGTGGCTTGCAGGATCGTTGAACAAATACGCTTCTGTTTCTACGATCATTCCGGAGATAAATGTATTGCCAATGTTATGGACGAATATTTTTCCGAGAAGATCTTTTGCAACAATGAGAGTTCGCTGTGTGTAAAATGAGCGGGAGAGTTTTTGCATCGTTAGAAAAGAGAATCTTGTTTCGAAGCAGTTTTCTTCATTCCAAAGTGTATATATGCTACTTCGGTAGCTTCTCGTCCGCGCGGAGTTCGTTGTAGGAATCCCTCTAGGATTAGATAAGGTTCGTATACTTCTTCAATTGTCCCTGCTTCTTCTCCTACCGCAACCGCCAGTGTTGAAATACCTACCGGTCCGCCATTATATTTTTCGATGATTGTTTTCAGAAGTCGTTTATCCATCTCATCAAGACCATGTTCGTCAACTTCAAGGGCTTTCAATGCGTATTGAGCAGCATCTTTGGTGATAATGCCTTTGTGATGAGATAATTTAGGATCAACTTCTACAAAATCGCGGCAGCGCTTGAGTAATCGATTCGAGATTCGAGGTGTTCCGCGGGATCGTTTAGCAATTTCCATTGCTCCATCTTTGTCTATTTCAATCCCAAGAATTGTTGCTGATCGGACAATGATCGTAAAGAGAACTTCTGCTGTATAATAATCCAAACGATTGGTGATTCCGAAACGGGCGCGTAGAGGAGCCGTAAGCAGTCCTGCGCGAGTTGTGGCGCCAACTAATGTAAATTTTGGTAATGATAACTGAATGGAACGAGCGCTTGGGCCTGAATCGATCATAATATCCAACCGAAAATCTTCCATTGCGGAGTATAAATACTCTTCAACAACAGCATTCACTCGATGAATTTCGTCAATGAACAGAACATCACCTTCGCTTAGATTTGTAAGAATGCCCGCAAGATCGGCTGGCTTATCTAGAACAGGTCCGGAAGTGATCTTAATGTCAGTTCCCATCTCATGAGCAATAATGAACGACAACGTTGTTTTACCAAGTCCTGGTGGCCCGGTCAATAAAACGTGATCAAGA
>DMPG01000152.1:5758-6183 GCA_003456055.1 Bacteroidota bacterium
TGACCTGAAAACTCATCGAATGCTGAAGGTCGAAGTGTATTCTCAAATTCTTTTTCCGATGCCGATGGTTCTAGTGCAGTATTTTCAGATTTTCGATTCTGCTTCATTTTCCTTTTTCAACCAATTTCCACATTGCTTCTGTTAGTTGTGCAATTCCATCATTTGTTGCGGCAGAAATATGGTGGACTGCTACACCTTTTGGAAATTTCAATTTTTTAAGTTCTTTTCGTTTATCGTCGTCTGCAATATCTAATTTAGTAATTGCCACAATGCTTTTTTTCTTTGGAAGGTCTTTATTGAACGTCTTCAATTCGTTCACCAGCACTTTGTAATCGTGCTTAATATCTTCACTAGTGCAATCGATCAAATAGAGCAGGGCTTTCGTCCGCTCAATGTGTTTTAAGAATTGAATACCGAGACCTTTT
>DMPG01000004.1:0-3207 GCA_003456055.1 Bacteroidota bacterium
TGGCTCGTCCAAAACCAATATTTCAGGCTTATGAATCAATGCACACGACAAAGCAAGTTTTTGCTTCATCCCTCCTGAGAGTTTTTCGGCAAGACGGTCTCTGAATTTTGTTAATCGAGTAAATTCAAGGAGTTCATCTCGACGTGCGTGATAATCATATACACCATGAATTTCAGCAAAAAACTCAATGTTTTCATCAATTGTCAGATCACCATACAACGAAAACTTCTGTGATAAATACCCGATCCGCTTTTTAACTTCATCTTTTTGTTTTTGAACATCGAAACCTAACACCTGTAGATTACCTCTTGTTGCTTGAACAATACCACACAGCATGCGAATAGTTGTCGTTTTTCCCGATCCGTCAGGACCGACAAGTGCAAACATTTCACCACGATTCACCGTCAATGAAATATCATCAACGGCAATAATTTCGCCAAATGTCTTTGATACAGATTTTATTTCGAGTGCGTTCATATACTATAAGTGCCACTCACTTTCAAAGTGAGCGGCACTTTACCAAATTATTTTAGATATGCATCGGCTGGCATACCGGATTTCAATTCACCATTGGTGTTTTCAACTTCGAGTTTCACTCCAAACACTAGTTTTGTTCGCTCATCCTTCGTTTGCACATTGCGAGGAGTAAATTCTGCAACCGGTGAGACATAAATAACTGTTGCGGAATAATTCTTATCAGGATATGTATCAATAACGACATCCGCATGGGATCCCAGTTTTACTTTTCCCAATTCTGTTTCATTGACATAGATCATCAGTTCTACTTTTTCGAGCCGAGATATTCTGGCAATCGTAGCCCCTGTTCCGATCAATTCACCTTCCTCAACCGGTTTATAGGTAACGGTTCCAGGCACTGGAGCTACAATATATGAATCCACAATTTGCTTTTTTGTCAAATTCATTTGCGCCTTCGCTTGATCTACTCGCGCTTTCGCTGCACTAATATCTTCAGGTCGAGCAAATCGGTGAAGTTTTTGCAAGTTCTGTTTGGCAGAATTATACTGAGCCTGAGTGATGATTACTCTAGATTCTGAATCTTCATATTGTTTCTTTGATACTGAATTTGTCGAGAATAATTCCTTTATTCGTTCAAAATCGGATTTAGCCGTTTGAAAGCTCGATTCCGCCTGACGAACATTTTCTTCAGCAGAATTAAGATCTTCCGAACGAGCACCATTTAACAGTAATCGTTATTGTGCATCTGCAAGATCGACTCCGGCTTGCATCTGCTGCAATATCAATTGCTGTGTTTCATTGTCGATTAAGGCAATTGTATCTCCTTTCGCAACAATATCTCCTTCGCGAATATTCAACCGGAGAAGTTGTCCGGAAACTTTGGAAGCAACGTTCACTTCAACCGCCTCCAAAATTCCACTTGATTCAATTGCCCCTTCATGTTTAGAATTGCAACCAAATGAGAACATAGATGCTGCTACAAAAATAGCCGCCACTGTTGTTGAGTTTATCAATGACAATTTGATAAATTCTTTCTTCATAGTTTTCCTCATAAAATAATTATTTCATAGTTCAAGAATTCTTTGCGAGCTTCTTCCGTTAAAGCTCCCTCAAAAATCACATGGAAGATCGTATACATCGCATCCTTTGGAGAGAACGAATGCTGAGACAATACATCCGGTGTTACAATATTTTGGATACAAGCAGTTAACATCATCACAATGACTTCTTCATTAACGTCGTTCCGGAACACATGTTCTTGCTTTGCCTGATGTATCATCGATATCACTTTGCTGAGCAGATGCACTCGGCGAAACTCATCTGCTTCTTTCCAAATAGTAGGAGCGAATCGCTGCATATCATTCAGAAATGGTCTGCCTAAACGGCTTGTCATCTTCCCCATAAACAGCATCACTTCCGCCAGACGATGAACAAATGGTTTTTCCTGAAGAGTAATTCGTTCTACTTCTTTTTGAGCTGATCGAAGCGTCATATGTACTATTGTTTTCACAAGATCTTCTTTGCTCGGAAAAAATTTATACATCGTTTTTTTACTGATCCCAAGTTCACCGGATAATTCATCCAGTGTAACTTTGTTGAACCCATTGGCAAAAAAACGATTCTGTGCTAAGTCTAAGATTCTTTCTTTAGGTTCTTTTTCTAAAATTTCTTCCATCACAACTCCATTATCTATTCCTACTTCAATTAAAATGGAAACTTTTATATTCTTTTCAGTTTCCATAATCATCAAAAAATAGCCACAAGAATTATGGCCTTTTTATACGGAAACTTTAATCGTGTTTCACGTTTCCAATTTACCAAAGTTATATTTTGGATGCAAGAGTTATTTTTATTAGTAACTCTCTTTTTTAGAAGGAAATTTTGCTAATTTCACATCAGCAATGTAGGATTGAAACGCTGTTCTCATTTCTTCTGACAGATTTGCATATTTTCGAACAAATCGTGGTCGAAATTGCTCATTCATTCCAAGCATATCATTCGTAACAAGAACTTGGCCGTCGCAAAATGCTCCGGCACCAATTCCAATAGTAGAGCAAGAAACTGATTTCGTCACTTTTGCAGCGAGTGTATCCGGAATTTTTTCAAGAACAATTCCAAATACACCGGCTTTATCTAAAGCAATAGCATCGTTTACAAGTTGTTTTGCTTCGGCGGATTCTTTTGCTCGAACTTCATATGTTCCAAATTTATAAATTGATTGCGGTGTAAGACCGAGATGTCCCATGACAGGAATTCCGATATCCACCAATTGTTCGATGAGTGGGATCATCCGGCTTCCCCCTTCCATCTTCACTGCTTCAGCTCCGGATTCCTTCAACATTCGTCCGCAATTTCTTACAGCTTCTTTCACATCAACTTGATACGACATAAACGGCATATCCGCAAGAAGCATCGCTCGTTTAACAGCTCGACGGACAACTTTCGTATGATAAATCATCTCATCCAGTGTAACGGGAATTGTCGTTTCGAGTCCTTGAACTACATTTGCAACGGAATCACCTACAAGTATTATTTCAATACCTGCATCATCAAGAAGTCGAGCAGTAATAAAATCATAGGCGGTCAGCATCGCAAGTTTCTCACCTTTTTGTTTCATGGCAAGAACGGTTTTCGTGGTAATCCTTTTATATTCCGAAGTTTGTGTGCTCATAATACTGCCTCAATATTATTTTGAAAACGAATATCCATCGTTTCTTCAAATCCTGACCG
>DMPG01000004.1:3273-3675 GCA_003456055.1 Bacteroidota bacterium
TTCAACACATCTGCCAGCAATTTGTGCTCAGGTCCCAGAAGAATTGAACCATGTTGCAGAACAACATCAGAAAAACCGTCTGAAGAAAACCGGCGTTGTGCGCTGCCGACTAATTTTCTTCCATTGATTTGAACTTCATATCGTGCTGATNNTTGGTTGAGAAGTTTCGTACGATACTGCAGGACAAATTTTCTGCAACGCGCTAACAAGAGACTTACTGATTGCAGCATTGACTTCAGTAACGCTTTGACCCTTTGCAAACATCACCACAGAATACGTCAATTCGTTTGCGTGAAGAATTGCTCTCCCTCCGGTCGGACGACGTACAATATCGAATCCTAAGTCAGAACATTTGTTCTTATTGATATCACTTTCAGATTGATTATAACCAAGAGAAATTGC
>DMPG01000319.1:0-3252 GCA_003456055.1 Bacteroidota bacterium
CCAGTGTGGCTGATCATCCTCTCAGATCAGCTACCCATCGCAGACTTGGTGAGCCGTTACCTCGCCAACTATCTAATGGGATACAGGTTAATCTCTTGGCGCCGAAGCTTTAACAACTTCTCCATGCGGAGCCGTTGCATCATTCGGTATTAGCCCCGCTTTCGCGGGGTTATTCCAAACCAAAAGGCATATTACCTATATATTACTCACCCGTGCGCCGGTTTACAATGGATATTGCTACCCAATTCTCCCAGACTTGCATGTGTTAGGCACGCCGCCAGCGTTCGTCCTGAGCCAGGATCAAACTCTCCATTGTAAAATAAAAAAATATTTTTCAACTTAGAGAATTTGTAAAATTGAAACGTCAGTTTTTTGACTTGTTGAGCCGTACACACAAATTTTCAAAGAACATTTACCGTTGGTTTGTTTCTAAACGGGTTACAAATATAACACATTTGATCCCGATTGTCAACTACCAAATATAACTTTTCTTAAAGAACAATTCATTTCTGAGTTTTTAATATAACACTTGTTGCTCTAGAAGTCAAGGCTATATGCCTGCAATTAATTAATTTTCTTTAAGAATGCCTTCAGAAGAAATAACCGTATCCCGAATTCATTATCTCTATATTTTCAATAAAAGCAATACATTGCACTAATTTATACCTATCCCTATATTGTGACACTATGAAATTTTTTCAGCTCCTTTATAATATATTTATTGTTCCAATTCTTTGGACGGTATTTCAATTGGGACAGATTTTCAACAAAAAAATTAGGACCGGTATTATTGGAAGGAAACATCTCTTTAGAGAATTAGAATTGAATTCTAAAAAATTGAATGGTTCTCATCGATTTTGGTTTCATGCTTCATCGTTAGGAGAGTTTGAACAAGCAAAACCAATTATATCTTTCCTTAAAAAGAAATATCCAATGGTGAATATCATTGTTACTTTCTTTTCCCCTTCCGGTTTTGAAAATTCAAAAAATTATAAACATGCAAATATCATTTCCTATATTCCGTTTGATTCATATTCGAACGTGATCCGTTTTTTAAGAATCGTAAAACCTGATGCGGCAATTATGGTGAGGTACGATATTTGGCCGAACATGATTTTTGCATTGAAAAAGAATTCTTTTCCCGTTATGATTGCAAATGCAACAATGCAGCAACATTCATTGCGGAAATTACCATTACTACTTCAATTCCATCAAGTTCTTTATGATTGTTTTTCGCATATCTTAACGGTGTCTAAAAAGGATGAACAATCATTCAGAGACTTTAAAACCACTATCCCATTGATTGTTTCAATTGGTGACACGAGATTTGATCAAGTTATATTAAGAAGTGAAGAAGCCCGTCAAAAACATCTGTTCGCATCTTCTGTGGTGGATAACAAAAAAATCTTTATTGTCGGTCAAAGTTGGGGCGAAGATGATGATGTTATCATCCCTGTTCTACTCAAGATTCATATCGTAGAACCACAACTAGTTACAATCATCGTTCCTCATGAACCTACCATTGAACACCTTGAAGAATTAGAAACAAAATTAGAGGGCAATATTTCATTCATTCGTTTTTCGGAAATGAATAACTACAACAGTGAGAAAATAATTCTAATCGATAGCGTTGGCATACTGGTTGCTCTCTATAAATACGCTCATGTTGTTTACATCGGAGGGAGTTTCAAACAAGGAATTCATAACGTTCTTGAGCCGGCGGTGTTTGGCAATCCTGTTATTTACGGGCCCAAGCATACAAACTCTCAAGAAGCCGTTGAATTAGCACGCAACGGCGGTGGCTTTATTGTTGAGAATGAAAAAGAACTGTATCGAACGCTCCGTACTCTATTGAATAATAATAACGATAGAATAATCGCAGCTAATATCTCTAAAGCATTTGTCTATGACAACTGTGGTGCTACTCAACGATTTCTGCAATATCTTGAACCGTATCTCAACTAAATGAATGTAAAATTTGCTGATGTTGCGCTCCCCGTTCCGATTCCGCAACTATTTACCTATATCATTCCCACTCACCTCGAAACTTTTGCACAACAAGGTTCCATGGTGGTTGTGCCGTTTGGGAAAAAAATTCTTACTGGAATCATCATTTCATTCCGGGCTGTAAAACCTAATATTACACTGAAAAATATTATTGATGTTATTGATCTCACGCCAACGATACATCATAATGATTTAAAATTGGCGGAATGGATCGCCGATTATTACAGCAGCCCATTAGGTGAAGTCATAAAGATTTTTCTTCCTGCTGGGTTTAGTCAATCGAGTAAGAAAATTATTTCACTCTCGGATTTATTTGACAGGAATCAAAAGCTTTCCGTCACAAAATCGAAGATCGTCCAGATNNCCGTTACAAAATCGAAGATCGTTCAGCTTCTTGCTGATCAATCTGCAACAATAATGCAGCTCAAAAAAAAATCGGGAATAAAGAATATTTATTCGATCATTAGTGAACTTGATGCGGAAGGGATTGTAACGGTTAGCGAAGAAACATCGAAAAGACCTTCAATTAAAACGGAACGATTTTTTAAAAGGATTTCAAATGATTCGACATTACAATTTCGAAGCAAAAAACAACAGGCAACATGGTCGTCTATTCTGACCATCCATCAAGAAGAAATTAATGCCGCATCTTTTCTGAAAGAAACATCGTCATCGTTGTCAACGTTGAAAAGTTTTGAGCAGAAAAAACTTATTACAATGTATCAGAAAGAATTGAGCAGGAACAGTACATTCCTACAGGATTGAAATCTTTCAAAAAGTTTATCAATTCAATTGAACAAAGATCAAATTGAAGCAGTGGTGCATATAACAACTGCGCTAGCGGAAAATGTTCCTCAAACATTTTTGCTCTACGGGATCACAGGCAGCGGCAAAACACAAGTATATATCGAATCAATCCGAAAAGTGTTGGAACAAGGTAAAACTGCTATCGTTCTTATTCCGGAAATTTCTCTTACTCCACAAACAGTAAAACGATTCCAGATCCATTTTGGAGATCAAGTTGTGTGGATACACAGCAGATTGTCTGATGGTGAGCGGTATGATGCATGGCGATTGGCACAATCCGGTAAGTATAAAATTGTGATCGGTCCCCGTTCAGCATTGTTTGCACCGCTAAAGGATATTGGACTTATTATTGTTGATGAAGAACATGAATCATCTTATAAACAATTCGATTCGAGTCCTCGGTATAATGCACGAGATGTAGCAATTGTTCGCGCCTCG
>DMPG01000319.1:3259-9298 GCA_003456055.1 Bacteroidota bacterium
ATTAAATAACAAATTCACTTTACTCACCCTTCCTGAACGCGCTGATAATGCCGTTCTTCCTCCGGTGACAATTGTTAATATGATCGATGAGCGAAAACAATTGTATTCGGAAGCGAAAATAAATTCAAAATCGATTGGAAAAAAGGCCTTTGAGAATCTTTCTCACAGTATTTCTCGGTTACTGGAACGAAAAATTCGAGATCGGCTGGAGAAAAAAGAAGGGGTAATTTTATTACAAAATCGAAGAGGCTTTGCGCCATTTATTGAATGTAAGTCCTGCGGCTATGTTGAACAATGTGATCGTTGTAACGTTACAATGACGTATCATGCCACAAAGAAGCACATGCGCTGTCACTATTGTGGGAAAGTAAAACCAGCACCAACAACATGCACACAATGCGGCGGGTTTGAATTTTCATTAAACGGATTTGGAACACAACGTGTTGAGCAGGAATTAGCTGCTTTGTTTCCATCTGCAGTAACGGTTCGAATGGATATGGACACCACCACACGAAAAGGCTCGCACGAAAAAATATTGCGTCAATTCGGTGAAGGGGGTGCGGACATTCTTCTGGGAACACAAATGGTTGCAAAAGGACTCGATTTTCCACGAGTGACCTTGGTTGGAGTGATCTCTGCCGATACACAAATGATGCTTCCCGATTTTCGTTCTGCAGAGCGCACTTTTCAGTTGCTTACGCAAGTTGCCGGTCGAGCAGGACGAAGTACGCTTGCCGGAGAGGTTATCATTCAAACATCCCAACCAAATCATTATGCGTTAAAACACGTTCGAGAGCACGACTTTGTTGGATTTTACAATGAAGAAATTGAATTTAGAAAATCCATCAACTATCCGCCGTTTTCGAGAGTAATTGTTGTGGAGTTTAAAGGAAGAAATGAACGGAATGTAGAACAAACAGCAACGAGTTTTGGCAATCAGTTGTTCACATTATTGAACCGAGAATCAATTTTAGGACCATCACCAGCAGTTCTTTCGAAGATTAAGAATGAATATCGTTGGCAAATTATTATCAAGGCAGATAAAGACGGTGATAAGAATGGAACACGCGCCCGGCATGCCGTAGCGCGTGTTGTCAATAATCTTTCAGGTCAATCAATTAAGAGCAAAGTAAAGGTTACTGTTGATGTCGATCCGGTTGGAATTTTATAGGTCACATTCCAAATGAAGCACCCACAAATAATTTTATAATATTCCACACTAGCCAAACACCTCCAACAACTCCTAATGATTTCCCAATTGTTACATTCCACACTTTTGAAAGTCCGACACTAATTACAAATAAGTTCCAGAATTCAAAAAGATTCAATGCTGCCAAAATTTTGTGCTGTTTATTTGTAGGATCAAAATCTGAGACCAGTAATGCCGGGCTCAACGATGCGTGGATGGAACCCATGGCGACGACCATCACCATTGTGAGAAGCGATACAACAGCAGCCACATATAATGCAAGTCCATTCACCTCTAATACTTTTGAATATGGAACTGCTGAATGAAGCACAAACTTTCCTGCTAAGAAATAAACAAGCGAGTATAAAAACAATGATATTGCCATAACAAGTACAACACCGACCGAACCAAAAATCAAAAACATTGGGGATCCCGGTTTCGCGGGATTCATTTCCTGAGCGCGATCCATTTGTTCCTGTGTCATTTTCCCTTCTTCAACACTTTTTTGCATTGCTTTATTCTGTGTTTCAGTCATTTGGTCTTGAATTGCGGGTTGTGAAAAAACAACAAATGTAAAAATGATTCCAATAATTATTGTCAACACAAGAGGTATCGCCCAATTTTTTGTATTAGGTTCAGTTCCAACAATTGTTTGATACACTTCGCCTGGTGACGAAAGTATTCCAACAAATTTATCACTAATAGACATTTCGGTGGAGGGTTCGGGTATTCGAATTTCTTCAGGCATAATTGTTCCTTTCTATTGAATGAAATTGCGCTGGTAGTTTAATAAATGTATTCCGTAGTGTCAAATGAAGTTTTTGTTGTAATACTAAACATTATTAGTTTCGACCTTGTAAAATTTCATAAAAAGTCGTACATATATTCAGTAAAAAATAGAGGAAAATATGTTCATCTCATTTGAAGGTATTGACGGCAGCGGAAAATCCACGCAGGCAAAACTATTGGTAAAGAAGCTTGAAGAAAAAGACCGAAAAGTTCTCTTTTTGCGTGAACCGGGTGGCACAGAAATTTCTGAGCAGATACGCAATATTCTTCTCAATAAAAAGAATCTAAAAATGACTCAAATTACCGAGTTACTGTTATTTTCAGCAAGCAGAGCACAGCTTGTCAGCGAAGTGATAAAACCAGCGCTTTTGAATAACATCGTGGTCATTTCTGATCGTTATGTTGATTCGACAACAGTGTATCAGGGACATGGACGTGGCTTGCACCAAGGCGGGATTAAAGGGATTAATTCCATTGCAACAATGGGCGTAATGCCGAAGAAAACTTTCTTTATTGATATCACTATTCAAGAGATGTATACCCGAAGAAAAGAAAGTCATCAAGAAATTGATAGAATGGAAATGAGCAATGATGATTTTTTTAATCGGGTTCGGCAGGGCTATTTAGATCTGGCAAAAGAAGAACCGGGTAGATTTGTAACAATTGACGGCAAAGAATCCATTGAAACTATTCACCAGCAAATCTGGTCAGTTGTGGATGGAATGTTACCGGTCCATTCAACATAAGAATCGGTTACATCAATCACCGATTTCGATTTGCTCACTGCATTTCTCGCAAAGTATCGCGCTCTTTAAATCGATATCTTCTGCAGCAGTTGATGAATGCATTGCACACTCCTGATTTTTGCAATGATAGAGTCCGTACGTATGTCCAAGTTCATGAATAGTTTCTATCAGCGATCGTTCAAAAAAAAGGATCGGGTCAGGATCCAAACCGTAGATAGAATTATCCAATCGATAGGTTGAAACAACCGCAGCGGTTCCATTCAATTGTGCCTCGCCAAAAACATACGTTAAGATGGGAACAAAAAGATCGACTGAAGTTATTCCAATAACTTTTGACGACGTTGGAGAAAAGCGTTTGAGCAATTCTCTAATCAAATCAGTTGAGTTATACTGAAGACGAGAATTGTCGTACACTGTATTGAGAACATTATTGAGCGGAAGTTCGACAATAATTTCAGTATGAAAGACTGAACGCAATGGATGAGCAAGCGAGGACACAAACTCAATCGATACTGGTAATAACGGTACAAGTCGGATTGGAGCAATCATAATAAGATTTTACGAAGCAAATCGTTGAGTTCAAAACAAAAATATCACGATTTACATTAGTATTATTTTATGGTTTTTTAAATCCGTACTTGGCTATTTTATTGTACAGTGTCACACGGTCAATATCTAGAATCTCTGCAGCTCTGGTAATATTCCATTTTGCAGAATCTAATATCGACTCGATATGCACACGCTCTATTGCTTCCAATGTATCATCTTTTGGCATTTCTAATTTTGTACTGTTTTGAAACGGAAGATCTGTTGCACGAATGGATGATGATTGGGCAAGCACCATTGCCCGTTCGACTACATTCTCTAATTCGCGGACATTTCCGGGCCAATCATAGCGTATAAGCATATCCATCGCATCGCCGGAAATATCGCTTACAGATCTGTTCATAATCGTTGCATACTTCTTTATAAAAAATTGTGCCAGAATCGGAATGTCCATTCGCCGCTCCCGCAACGGTGGGATCAAAACGCTAAAAACATTCAATCGATAGTAAAGATCTTCTCTAAACGAACCATCTTTGATCGCCGATTCAAGATTCTTATTCGTTGCACAGATAATGCGAAAATCACTGGAGATCAAATCATTCCCACCAACTCGGGTGAATTGTTTCGTTTCGATCACCCGGAGTAATTCGATCTGCATTTTCGGACTGACTGTTCCAATCTCATCAAGGAAAATTGTCCCGCCGTCTGCCATTTCAAATTTTCCTTTGCGGCGATATTGCGCTCCGGTGAACGCTCCACGTTCATGGCCAAACAGTTCGCTTTCCAACAATGTTTCAGCAACGGCACCACAGTTTACCGTAATTATTGGAAAATATCGGCGCGAACTATTTGCGTGGATTGTTCGGGCAATCAATTCTTTTCCGGTTCCGCTCTCTCCACGAATCATAACGGTAGTATCTGTTTGAGCAACGGTCAACGAAAGATCGGTCACGCGCTTCATTTGCGGACTCTCACCAACGATCTCATTCACACCGGAAATTTCTGTAATGTGCTCACGTAGTATTGAATTTTCATCCTCCAATTTACGCTGCTGCAATGCATTTGAAACAAGGTGCGAAAGATGATCGGGATCGATCGGTTTGGTCACATAATCAAATGCTCCATCTTTCAATGCTTGAACTGCACTTTCGACAGATGCAAACGCCGTTGCCATAATGATCTGCGCATTACGATCTATTTCGCGGAGTCGTTTAAGCAATTCTAATCCGCTCATCCCCGGCATTTTAATGTCAAGAATAATGATATCCCACGGACCTTTTTCCATTAATTTCAAAGCAGCATTTGCGTGCTCTGCAGCTTCAACGCGAAAACCATCTTGACGAAACCATTTTGTCAGAGATTCCCTTACAATTGGTTCATCATCAACAATTAAAATACTCGATTTTTTAATTTCTGACATATTCATTTCTCCTAATCATATTATAAATATCATACTAATGATTTCAATTATCACCATTGGGATTTTTTGCTGAACCTTATCTACTTAGGTCAAACTTCCCTGGTAATCGGTAATGTGATGGTAAACGTAGTACCTTTGTTCACCTGTGAAGCTACAGTTATGCTTCCGTTATGACGTTCAATTATTCCGTACACTACAGCAAGTCCTAACCCGGTTCCTTTTCCTTCTTTTTTTGTTGTGAAGAACGGTTCAAAGATATGCGGCAGATCCTCATCTCGAACACCAATTCCGGTATCAGAAAGAGCAATTGTAAATTCGTTCTCTCCTGTTTTTTTTACATCAATTAAAAGTTTACCTTCGTTCGGCATTGCTTCTACCGCATTGATCTCAAGCGCCAACAATGATTGCAACAGCTGTTCGGCGTCACACACAACAAAAGACAAACGATCATCAATTGATTGTTGGAGAATGATGTTGTGTATTTTTAAATGATGTTCGATCAATTTTGTGCTTTGTTCAACAAGAGATCGAATATCATTCTCTTTGAATTCACCGACTTTTTTTCGAGAGAATAGAAGAAGATTCTTTACAATATTCCCGCAGCGTGCCGTTTCATCTGCGATCATTGTCAACTCAGAAATAATTTCAATCTTATTTTCTTCACTGAGATCAGGATTATTCATTCGCTTGCGAATAAGTTTTGCGAAAGTCAATATTCCTTCTAATGGATTGTTTAACTCGTGAGCAACCGTGGCGGCAAGCGTACCAAGTGAAACCATTTTTTCCACCTGTATTAAATTCGCCTGTGCGCGTTGAAGTTCTCCTGTTTTTTTCTGCACACGTTCTTCAAGTGTTTGGTTCAGCAATTGAAGCTCTTCCTGTGTTTGTTTCAACGTGCGTGTCATGTGATTGAACGATTTCGTTAGAAATCCAATCTCATCATTTGTCTGAACATCAATGGAATGGTCAAGATTTCCTTTCATCACTGCAATCGTACCTTCCGTTAAACGCTGCACCGGAATGTTCACCATTCGCCATAAGAACATACCACAAAATATCGTTAAGACCACCAACAACAAAAGTCCGCCGCTGTATTGAAGTTTTTCAATCTCTGCTATATTCTTTTCCGTCTCAGTCAGTGGGATCATCACATCAAGGACTCCAAGTATTGTCTGAGATTTGTTATGAGCATGGCAGTCAGCTTCATAACAACTTTGTTGATTCTTGATCGGAGTAATAACACCGATAAGATTATGCCCTAACGATGAGCGAAAGAATCTGACCCGTTCAACATTGGTTGGGGTTACAATATCACTTTTCCCGGAGGGATGGCAGGCAATACAAGCTTC
>DMPG01000319.1:9334-15584 GCA_003456055.1 Bacteroidota bacterium
GGTTCAGAGCCGATGGTCTTAATGATGTGGTAAATATCTTCGCGGCGGTTCAATAGCATACTATACTGCGTTGAACGTTTCACGATATCGCTGACACGTTGTGCTGTAGCAATGGAAATTTGTGTATACCGCTCGGTTTGAATTTTTACGAGAACAAATGTAAGAACCCCAACTCCGACAACCATCACAACAAAAATTCCCACCAGTAGACGATACACAAGTAGGCGTGTATATTTCATAGGGGTGCTGAAAGTGTCAACACTTCCAAAAGTTCAACAGAAGCATTGCAAAAATGTATTGGGAATTTGGTTCAATTACAATGAGAATTTTCGATTATAGAGGACTCAAAAGTCTTAATAATAATTTCGTGTACCGTTTTTCACCGATGAATTGCTCTATGTTTTCTATCCGTTTTCCACCATCATACATTGTTGAACCGACCGAGGGGTTATTTTTTCGAATTGCAGAATTTATTGTTTGCGAAATTTTCTCTATTTCAATATTCACTACACTTTGATATTCCTCCGCTGACAAATATTGAGAGCTGTCTGAAAGCGGTTTCGATGGTATCAGTGAAAGTAACCATCCTTCATCGTATGGATCATTGGTCAGCAATGATGGTTTCGATGTTAACGACGAATTCAAAGTAGCAGTAATGGCGGAGATGGGATTATAGAGTGCAAATGTTTCGGCATCACGAATTAACCACGCGTATGGTTTATGGGCTTCGATATGTGACGGAGAATGAACCAATGCCACACTGACTATTGGCTGAAGTAGTTTTGCAAGAAATCCATCGATTCCGATACGCATTGTTCCATCATTTCTGTTTTGAATCCAAGTGTGTGAGGAACAATACAATCTATCAGAAGGGAATATGATTTTTTTCAAAGGAGAAACAAGTTGTTCCACAATTTCTTCATATGCATCATTTCCATTATGCGGCACACCGCTTCCGACAACGGGAGAAAATTGTTCGGAAGCGCGTTCAGCAAAAGTTTTGTTTTGCGACCGCATGACTCCATCGAAAGGACAAGTTTCACAATCAAAATTTTTATCGCATAATTTATAATTCACCAATCCGGCTTCCATCCATACACATTGCCGTTCGTTATCCGGAATTATTTGATATGATTGTTTCATGATATAAACCCCTTCCTGACGTATTCGACCATAGTACTTATACCGGCGACGAAACTTTTCTGAGATCTTCATGCATTGAATACATATTCACAGAATTTTTATGGACATCTTCATGCTCGTGTTCATCAACAAATACCGGGAAATATTTTGCGATGAAATAGAATGCGATGAATCCAATCGTAACGATCATCATCGTGATCGAGAATTCATTCCAAGAAGGGACATACGTCGTGCTGGTCCATCCTTCCATTCCGGTGATTGCGATATTCATTCTGTTCATAATAAATCCAACAACAACCAGCACTGCTCCAATAAATAATCCGGTCGTATTCTGTCTGATCTTTCGTTGGGTGAACATGATAAATGGTATGATCACTCCAACGGTAACTTCAAACCAATACATATAAGTCTCAAATCTCGGAACGGTGAGCAACGAAAGCATTTTTCTGTCGTTAAGATCGACTGCTTTCATCACGGCATAGACACCGAGCATCACTACACAGATGCGGGCGATTTCTGTCAATAGATTCAGTTCTAATCCACGATTGAATGCACGACTGCTAAGGAACGATTCAAAGATGATCATTGCACATCCGGCGGCAATTGCCGACACATAGAAAAATATCGGCATATATGCTGAATACCATAATGGATACATCTTATCGGGAACGATCAGATACAATGACCCAAGAGACGATTGATGCAGCGTAGACAATATCACACCCAGAATAATCAATGGGATACTTATCCGTTTGATCATTTTTATCGTTTTGGTCATTTTATATTTCTCCAAAATAACAGGAGCAAATTCCAATGCGAGCACGGTGTTATAAAGCATCACACACCATGCAACTTCAAACATCACCGAGCGCGGATTCCACATGATAATCGCATGCCAGATCTGTAATGGACGACCAAGATCGAACATCAGTCCCACAACGACAAGAAGATATCCGAGAAATGCTGTTAAAATGGTAGGGCGAATAATCGGTTCAAACCGTTTGATATTAAATATGTATACGATGGCTGCCAACGTAAATCCTCCGGCGGCGAGACCAACACCGCACAACACATCAAATCCGATCCATATTCCCCATGGAAATGTATCGCTCAGATTTGTTGAAGCGCCAAGTCCATGAAAAAAACGAACATACGTTGAGTACAGCCCTGCGATCATAATTACAACCGCCGTCATTTTCCAAAATCCAAATGTTGTGAATAATTTTTTCATGGCAATATTTAGTTCTTTCCGTGATTAGAATGATTTGTGTCGTGCAATTTCTGTTCGAACTCTTTTACTTCGTGTCTGCGATTCGTAATCCACCAAATACCGAACAATAACGTTCCACCGACTGTCACAACACCGGGAATTTTTGAAAGTGCATTCCAGGTCAGCTGTGGTAACGCAGTTGTTTGCAGTGTTGTGCGGAATCCAAGATTTTCAAATGGTACAGATGTAATGTATAAAACAGATGTTCCGCCAACTTCCTTCTCACCATAGATCTTTTGCACATATTTATCCGGCTCAGCGGCAAGCCGTTCATATGCTTCTTTCAACAGATCATCTCTATCTCCAAACTTGGTTGCGCCGGTCGGACATGCTTCAGAACATGCCGTCGGTAAACCTTGTGCAAGACGTTCATGACACATGGTACATTTCTGGACGCGGGGATATGTATTTGACCATTCGTATCGCGGCACTTGAAATGGACAAGCCTGCATACAATATCTGCATCCGATACATTTATCGACATCATAGACTACAGGACCTTCAGGCATCTTTGTGAATGCACCAACGGGGCAAACCGACGCGCAGGTCGGATCGTCACAGTGCTGGCACATTCGACGGACAAATACACCGTCATACTCATTCAAGGCGGTGTATGCTGTCGTCGAGAGAGCTTTTTCCTCATCTACCGGCATATGATTCACTTCTTTGCACGCTGTTTGGCAAGCGTTGCATCCGACACAAAGCGTAATATCTATGAGCATTGCTTTTTTCTTTACCATGACATTCTCACCTTAGTCTACTAGTAGAAATTGATTTTCAAATTGTTTGCATTGTTCTTTGTTCAGATTTTTGAACACACCGGGAGCAATGTCGCCGCCATCTTGCAGATACACCGGAACGGGAGCAGACATATGAGCAAAGAAATCTCGCAATCGGCCCATTTCTTCTTTCAACCAAACTCGTGTATCATTCCCGAGATAAAATGCACGAAGATCATTTGTTCTGGATGGGGTGATTGTATATGCCCAACCTTCACTGAACAATGCTTCGCTTAATAGTTCTGGTTTTTTTGCAAGCTTCATATTTGCAAGTTCGATGACACCTTCGATCGGTGAACGGACAATCACTTCTTTTTCATCTTGTTTCAAACGAAGGATTGCATCACCTTTTTTAATTGTATCACCATTATTCTTCAGCATTTCAATTTCGGGACGATTGAACATTCGGGCCACAAAATCATCGATACCAAGCTGAACTTTTCCCGATGGGAATAAACTTAGCCATGTGTGAGATTTTGTGAAGAAAATTCCAGCCGGTGTTCTCATCGGAATTGTTCGAATCGGAATTGGTTGCATTACCGGTGCTGTCTTTTTATTACGTCGAACAAAATAGTCGATCGTCAAAAAAAGTGTTATCGTTGCGATGAATAATAAGACTGTCATTGTAGTATCCTTTCGTAATGGTCGTGTGTGTGTTAATGTTGACAATCTATATATGGCAAGTTGCGTGCCAAAGAGAAGAAAATATCAATAAAATATTTGTGCTATAACTCTTTAATTACAAATGGGTTACACAAAGGATATTTTCCATAAGAAATGATGAAAAAACGAACGTCCGTTAAATGATGATTTATTCAACGGACGTTTTATATATAGTGTGCGTTTTGGCGGAATTTGTTTACAAAGGCAAGAATTGAAGTGTGGAAATGTTCAACGCTTACTGTTGAGAATATATGCGTTCATAGGTTAACAGGTGTATATAATCTTAATAAAAAATTTATTTATGAAAAATATTTTTTACCTCATCAATTTTCACAATATCATTCATCTCGATCAACGAAGATTCAATCGATTTCCCAATACCATTCCATTTTTCATGGGCAGAAAAAACAGAAAGATCACCAAAGTCTACCACTCTTCCTTTCCACCATGCGCCTGTAGAGTCATGAACTTCTTCTTTATTGATCGCAATATCTGCAACGATCGAAGGACGACCATCTGAGAATGTTATCGTCGCTTTTTCAACAATAATATCATAAAGATTTTTTGTGTTCATTGGAATATTTTCATAGACATCAGTACTTGTTCTTTCATACGACTTTGTTGCAATAGAATGAAAAACGGAAAGCAATCCGACACAATTCAATTTTCGAATGAACATTTTATCGTTATCATCCTTCCATCCGCCCGATTCGATCAACACAACACTGGTTCCCCATTTTTGGATGTTATCGCCAAAGGCACGCGGCTCAAAAGCATCATCATACTTTCCAATATGGTTGTCAACAAACTGCTGCAACACAAGAGTCAATTCAGATGCTACTTTTTTTGCCCGTGTTCGAACAACATTATCAGTCTTTTCAACATTGTATGCGGGAGCAAGAAGAGAGATCGCCGCAACAGTTCCTTTATCCCCCACTGAATATCGCGGATCTTGATCGTGCAGATTGAAACCGATCTCCGGATCGAATCTGTCACGAGTTGATTTTAGAATTTTAGCTTCCGGTGTTTGCAGCCGCACTGCGTCTCGATTCATATCTATTCCCTGCGATGTTCGCCGCTGAAACCGTTCCGCCCCGTCAGGATTGAGCATAGGAATGATGAGGAGCGTTGTTTCAGAAAGAATCGTTTTTACTTCAGAAGAATTTTTGTTCTTCGAGATATAGTTCAGCAGATCAAGAAGTCCCATCGTCGCGGTTGGTTCATCTCCATGCATTTGTGACCAAAGGAATATCTTTGTTTTTCCAGTTCCAAGTGACAATAAGTTAATAGAGCGATTCTCCGCCGAACTGCCGAGTTGCTCTATCGTTACCAAATCTCCGAGAGATTTTTTGATCGTTCCAAGATGTTGTATCAATTCAGCGTGTTTGAATCGTCTGGATGAAATTTCGTTAAATTTATAATTGTCGTACGAATTAAATAAGGTTTTTGAGAATTGCGAATCTGCAAGTTGAGTAATCATACCAAACACCAGAAATAAAAGAATTGTTTTCATAGAATTATTTAAAGTATAAAATCCCGCCAAACCATAATTGGTGTGACGGGATTAGTGTAACAAAAATTTACTTCAATAACATCCCCGCTGTAAAAAAAACCAGGTTTCTGTTGATATTATGAGATCATTTTAACATTACCATTCTTTTTGTATCGGTGAACGAACGCCCGCCATCCATTTGAGCGGTAATTCGGTAGAGATACATTCCGCTTGCAACTTTTCCCCCAGCCGAGTTTGATCCATTCCAAACTACTGCGTTATATCCTTGCTGAGCAGTACCGGCAAACAATTCATTAACGACATTCCCAAGGATATCATAGACAATAACCGAAATTCTTGCAGCAGACGGTAATGAATAACTGATCACGGTTGAAGGATTGAATGGATTAGGATAGTTTTGATGCAGTGCAAATTCATCAGGATTCAGACCGTTTTTGCTAACAGATGTTGAGTTTTGCACTGAAATTGTATCATATACTTGTGTTGTCAGAGTTACGGTTGCGGTTTTACGCGGAGTTGCAACCATAAAGATCTCTTCGTTTGCATTCTCAAACCACACAATATTGCCTGCCCAATCTAACGCCAAGTCTGCATTGGCATTATTATTCCCTCCAAGACTCCCTGCAACATCTCCTGACTTGAATATTCTTTTTGCTTCAAAGAAACCATCGATCATTGTAACTTCATGAATTCCGAGATTGAGCGTATCCGTTCCGTTTATTCCACGNNATTACCATGTTTTAATACAAGACAAACCGGCTGACCAGTTGTGTGGGTAATCGAAAATGTTGCATCTGATCTCTTCTTCGGCAACCCGCTTGAGATATCGTATCGTTCAACATATCCGGGAGCGACTCCCCCGGCACCGGTTCGTAACGTAAC
>DMPG01000019.1:0-1363 GCA_003456055.1 Bacteroidota bacterium
TTTCGGTTAAACTCTTGTTTTCTTCAAAAAATATGTTGTATGCAATGTGGCAGTATTTCTGCAGTAATTTTACTTTCTTCTTCTGTTTAACTTGGCTTTTCCCATATATAAAATCCACTTACCACTTAGAATCTGTTGAAGCAGGATTGTGGGCCAGCATTCCTTTAATTTTTGGAGCTTTAGGGAATTGGGTTTCCGGCTGGATTGTTGATAAAATATTTTCAACAGGCAAATGGGATCTTTCACGAAAATTTCCCGCCATGCTTGGTTTTTCTCTCGCTGCTATTGGTATGTTCATCAGTGTTCACATGACAGAAGTAGTAGGCGCAATAACATTTTTATCCTTGGCAATATTTGGCGCTGATATGACCTTGAGTCCTTCATGGTCATTTTGTAACGATATTGGAAAAACAAACTCCGGCGCAGTTTCTGGAACAATGAATATGGCTGGAAATTTTGGCGCATTTATTACAGCGCTTGCATTTCCATATCTTAAAGCGTGGAACGGTAATGACGTTTCACTCTTTTTCTATATTGGAGTTGTTTTAAATATTCTAGCGGTGTTTACGTGGCTGGCAATGAAACCTCAAAAAAGTTTAACTGAATATTAATAGGAAAATTTAATGTTTGGCGTTAGTCCAGCTTTCATAGTATCAATGTTTGGCAGTCATTTTAATGTAGAACAGTTTTATGAGGCACTGCCAATAATAAGTGAGTTGGGATACTCTGGTTATCAGCCGGAGATCTTTTACAAAAGCGAATTGTTACGTTGGCAAAAGGAAGGTGCAATCCTTGTAAATCAAAANNGGGTGGTGCAATTCTTGTGAACCGAAAGGCAGAAGATCTTGGTCTCCATCCAAATCAGTTTGTTGCACACTGTCTAATGGAAAATTTCTCCTCCCCAGAAAAATTGTTTTCTTTAACAGACAACGATGATTTGAAAATAGCTCTGGAGATAGTTAACTATTTTCCTGAATGTAAAACAATTGTCATTCCGATAGGCCCTTTCACCAATGTTAATCAAAATTTGAAAACTTCAAAAAAAAATATATACGATAGTTTAAAAGAAGCTTTGGTGAACAAAATATCTTGTTATTTGGAATTGATTGAGGATGCAGGCGTAAAGTTTGCTATTGAAGTACTACCAAATTCAATAGTAGAGGGAAGTGATGGCTTTTTACAATTAGCTAACAAAGTAAATTCGAATAATTTTGGTATATCGTTAGATACAGGACATGCTTGGGCTTGCAGAGAACTAATACCTTTTCTCCCATTGAAACTACAAGGGAAAATATTCGGTTTGCACCTTTGCGATAATGATAGCAATATAAATAAATCATTGGCCCCGGGTAAAGGAACGATC
>DMPG01000019.1:1414-6806 GCA_003456055.1 Bacteroidota bacterium
ATGCAAAAAAATATTTACAACGTGTCCTTGAGAAATTATAATAAACCAACATAGGAAGAATAATATGGCACCCCAAATAAAAAATGCACTAATAACAGCATTCGTTGGGAAAACCAAAGACAGATTTCACGAATACAATACTGATAAGACAGTAGAAGAAAAATTTGAGCTTGTTTCCCAAATGGAAGGAATGAGTGGCGTTGAAATAATTTATCCCTATGAAATTAGCGATGCGCACAAGCTTAAGGAGTTACTAAAGAAATATAATCTTGGCGTTGCTGCAGTAAACGTAAATGTGAAAGCAGAACCGGAATTTAAAAACGGTGGTCTTACATCAACAAAAGAAGAAGTTCGCAAGAACGCTGTTCAGTTTATAAAGAATGCAAAAGACTTTGCAAAAGAAGTTGGTGCAAACAAAGTTACCTGCTGTCCGCTCGGTGATGGATATGAATTTAACTTCCAATCTAACTATGCCACAATGTGGAAATACCTTGTTGAAACAATTGGAGAGGCAGCTGATCACAATCGTGAAATCCCATTGTTCATTGAATACAAACCAAGTGAAACACGTGGCCGATGCTTTATCGATACTGCGCCGAAAGCACTTTGTTTGCTTAATGATATTCAAAATAAAAATATGGGTATTACATTGGATTTCGGTCACTCTATGTATGGACAAGAAAATCCTGCAGAAATTGTTTCTCTTCTTGCTAATTCTCCATATGGAATGTATATCCACATAAACGATAACGATGGTAAGTGGGATTGGGATTTTCCGGTATGCACGCATAATTTCTTAGCGTACACAGAATTCCTTTATTATCTCATTAAAGTTGGTTACAACGATTACTTCACTTCCGATACATCTCCTACCCGCTGGGATATTAAAGAAGTATTTGAAATGAATGCACGGTTAACAAACAAACTATGGGCTCTTTTGAGCGGTCTTAATCAACACGAATTTGATAGGCTGATTAATGGAAATGATTATATAAAAACGTGGAAGTTTATTGAGAAGGAAATATTTTCTTTATGAGTAAAATAAAAATTGCTATTGATGCCGATGACGCTGCATCGGATCTAAAAAATATTGTTTATGAATATCTTAAAAAGAAAGAATTCGATATTACCGATCTCCGGTTTATCAGTGAAAATCCGGATGCTCATTATCCTGAAATTGGCTATAACTTGGCTAAGAAAATTCAGAAATGCGAATACGCTAGAGGAATTCTTATTTGTGGGACAGGTCTGGGGATGGCAATGATTGCAAATAAAGTGGAAGGAGTTTATGCCGGAGTTTGCCACGATGTATATTCCGCAGAACGATTGAAAAAAAGTAACGATGCACAGGTGCTAACAATGGGCGCTAGAGTTGTCGGCTCAGAACTTGCAAAGATGATTTGCGATGCATGGCTTGCATCTGAATTTTCAGGAGGCGGCTCGACTACAAAAGTAGCAATAATGCGCAAGCTGGAAAAAGAATCTTTCCAAGGCAAAAAATAATGTTGTAATATCTCAATAGTAATAAATATTTAGGAGGAGTTACGCAAAAAGTAATTAATAATCCGCAAAATGTAGTTGAGGAAATGCTTGAAGGGTTTGCCGCATCGATGAGCAGTTTGATTGATACGACAGAAAACCCGCGGGTGCTAAAGTTGAAAGACGCACCAATCAAAAACAAAGTAGGTGTTGTAACCGGCGGGGGTTCCGGTCATAAACCAGCGTTCATCGGTTACATTGGGAAAAATTTATGCGATGCTGTCGCTGTTGGAGAAATATTTTCCTCTCCGCCTGCTCAAATGTTTTACGATGCTTTCAAAGCAGCGGATGCCGGCAGTGGCGTTGCGTGTTTGTATGGCAACTATGCCGGCGATAATATGAATGTTGCAATGGCAATCGAAATGGCCAAGGATGATGGAATAGTTGTGAAGACGGTTGTTGCAAATGATGATGTTCCTTCAGCTCCGAAAGATAGACGTGAAAATAGAAGAGGGGTTGCCGGTGAAGTATTAATGTGGAAAGTTGGCGGTGCAAGAGCTGCAATGGGAGGTTCACTCGACGAAGTCATTAACGCTGCCCAAAAAGCAATTGATAACACACGAAGCGTGGGAATTGGATTAAGTCCTTGCACTATTCCAGAAGTAGGTCATCCCAATTTCCAAATAGAAGCCGGGAAAATGGAAGTCGGTATAGGACATCATGGCGAACCCGGAATGGAAGTGGCTGATTTGGAACCCGCAAGAAAAATGGCTCAACGAATGATTGATATTATTATTCCGGATCTGCCTTTTGTTGAAAAAGATGATGTTGTTGTTTTAATAAGCGGTTTAGGTTCAACACCGCCAAGTGAATTGTTTATATTTTTTAATGATGTTAAAAGAATATTAGACGAAAAGAAAATATCAGTTTTCAAATCTTACATCGGAAATTATTTTACTTCACTCGAAATGTGTGGTATCACTTTAACAATGATGAAAGTGGATGATGAATTGAAAAAATGCATTGCTTATCCATGTGAATCATGGGGATTAACTCAATTCTAGGAGATTAATGTTAATGGATGATTCATTTACCAATACGAATGGTGTATCAATTATATTCAAAATGATAAAGGATATCCAGGATAATAAACAATACTTGAGTGATATTGATGGACAGATTGGCGATGGTGATCATGGAATTAACATGAATAAAGGTTTTACTCTTTGCGAAGAAAAATTAAAAGAAGCGCCGGTAAATCTTTCGGAGGGATTAAAAATTCTTTCCAACATTTTGATGATGAAAATCGGCGGTTCGATGGGACCGTTATACGGATTATTCTTCAAAGCAATGGCAAAAGAAAGTGAAGGCAAGGAAGTAATTAATGCGGATGTTTTTCAAACAATGCTGGTAGCAATCCCTGTTGAACTTAGCAAAGTTTCAAAAGCAACTCCGGGTGATAAAACATTGATGGACTGCTTGATACCGGCTGTTGCTGCTTATCAAGAAGCAATTGCTACCGGAGAAAGTTTTAAAAGTGCATTAATGAAAATGAAAAATGCAGCCGTTGCAGGAAGAGATTCCACAAAGGATATGATTTCAAAAGTTGGAAGGTCCAGCAGATTGGGCGAGCGTTCAATTGGCGTCATTGATGCCGGCTCTGCTTCTTGCTGCATAATTTTCTGTGCCATTGCTGATGCAATTTTCGAATTGTTAAATTAAAAACAAAGTGTACAAATGAACTATACAAAAGATGAACTCATACCTCTTTATGTGGAATTACTGCAAAAAGCAAACTTCCCGGTTTCAGAGGAAGAACTCCAATCGCTGACGATTAACGACTTTGGCCTAGAAAATCTAAAAGAAGAGGGCTTTGGTCTAATAGATCTTTTACGGTCTGAAAGAGTTCGAGTAAATTTAATTCTCCTTCTTCCAAACCAATCTTTACCAGAACATTTACATCCAGGCTATGAAAATGAAAAAGGAAAAGAAGAAACAATTAGAGTGCTGTATGGAACAACGAGAGTGTTCATTGAAGGAGAACCGGATACTGATATTAAAATTCCGAAAGGCAAAGAGCAGTGGTATACAGCATTAAAAAAGATAGAACTTAACATCGGTGAACAATTCACCATCTCGCCAAATATCAAGCACTGGTTTCAAGCGGGAGAAAATGGTTCGGTTAATATTGCATTTCAGAATAGAGTGGATGAATCTCACAACATCTTCTATGATCCTGAAAGTGATGGCTGCAAAATTAGCAACGAGAATAAATACTAAATTCTAGAAATACGCTTAAGAATAAAATGGGAAAAATAAAATTAGGAATGATTGGCGGAGGTATCGGGTCTTTTTTTGGAGATGCTCACCGCCGTGCAGCAAGAATTTGTAATGATTTCAGTGTTGTAGGAGGTGTATTTAGCAGCCAATATAAAAAAACCCTGGAATTGGCAGAGTTGGAGGATCTAGATAAAAATAGGTGCTACAGTGATGTTCATTCATTAGTAACCGGCGAAAATTCTTTGGCAGAAGAAGATCGGATGCAGGTAGTTTCAATTGTTACTCCAAATAGCTTTCATTACCAGCAGGCAAAAATACTTCTGGAAAATAATTTTCATGTCGTTTGTGATAAACCTGTTACACTATCATCTGCAGAAGCTGAAGAACTAGGTAGAATTGTTGCGAGAACAGGAAAAGTGTTTTGTATTACCCATACGTATACCGGCTATCCAATGGTTAGACAGATAAAAGAATTTATCAAACAAGGTGTTGTTGGGAATATCCAGAGAATTGACGTTCAATATTATCAGAGCTGGGTGAATCCTTTAATCAATGGGGGAAAACCGGAACTTAGTCTTTGGAAACTGGATCCGGATATTACTGGCATCTCAAGTTGCATGGGAGATATCGGAGTGCATGCTTTTAATCTTGTAGAATATACCACCGGAATTAAAGTTACTCGTGTTCTGGCAGATTTAAATAATTATTCTCCGGATATCAAACTGGATTTGGATGGAACGGTTCTTCTTGGATTCAATGAGAATTTAAGAGGTGTTATAAGGGCAAGCCAGATAGCGAATGGAGAAGAGAACGGGATTACACTTGCAATATATGGATCGAAAGCCGGTCTCAAATGGGAACAAGAAAATCCAAATCGCCTTTCTAAAATTGAATTTGGGAAACCTGAAATTGTTTATAAACCCGGGAATATGTATAACACTGCATTCGCGGAGGCAAGCCATACAATGCCCTTTGGTCATCCCGAAGGAATTTATGAAGCGCTTGCAAATATTTATAAGGGAGTTGCAAAATCAATTAGGGGTGTTAAAACTTATGATGGTGAATACCCGGGTATTGAAGATGGAATTAGAGGAATGAAATTTATTGAATGTACAGTAAAATCAAACCAACTTGGAAACAAGTGGGTTGATTTGTAGAATTATAAACTAAGTTGTCTACCTAACTCAGATACAATATAGGTGAAAAAAATGAAAGCATTATTCTTAATCCATAAGAGTTTTCTAACAGTATTTTTCCTTTTAGGATTTATACTCAATCTAAATTTATCAGCACAATCTCAAACTGCTAAGGATGGGTTTATAAAAATATTTAATGGAAAAAATTTAGACGGATTTTATCTTAAAATAAAAAGCGGCGATGCTGAATTGGCAAAAAAAGTTTATGCTGTTGAAGATGGCGTGGTTCATGTTTTCAATAACGCCTTCCCCGATAGTTTCAAACTCGGCACCGGAGAGAACGATACCCATGGCCTATTTTATACAAATAAAAAATATAGTAAATACATTCTCCGTTTTGAGTACAAATGGGGTACAAAGATTGCAAACAACTTTAACGAATGGCAATATGATGCAGGAGTCTATTATCACGTATTTAACGATAAAATATGGCCCGA
>DMPG01000019.1:6834-15493 GCA_003456055.1 Bacteroidota bacterium
AAATGGTTTCCTTCTGCAGATACTTCAGTTTTTGTAAGTCCAAAAGATGGAGGCAAAGCGCAGGATGTTAATGGATGGATGCATTATGCTTCAACTCCCAAGCTCTTTAATGGTGCAAATGGCAAGTGGAACAAGTGTGAGATAATTGTAATGGGCAACCAATTTGCAATCCACAAACTAAACGGAGAGATTATTAATATTGCGACAGATTTATCTGTAGGAGAAGGTGTGATTGGGTGGCAATCCGAAACAGCAGAAATATTTTATAGGAACATAATGATTAAAGAATTTGATAAAATCATCCCAATCGAAGAGTTTCTTAAATGACAAATGAAAAAAAGATCTGGAGAAGAAAATCTATTATAAAATTAGTATTAAGCACATTGCATTCTAAATGTTTGTTATTTATTGCCCTTGCGATCTTTCCTCTCGTAGATATGATAGCTCAGGAATTGCCGTCTCTTAAAGGAAAAAAAATACTATTTGTTTATGGTGGATGGGAGGGACACGAACCAAACAAGTGTGTTGATCTTTTACTCCCATGGCTTGTTAGTGAAGGTGCTCAAGTGGATACAACTAGTACTCTTCATCTTTATGAAGATACAAAATACATGGCGAAGATCGATTTGGTAATACAGATTTATACAATGTCAAAAATATCTACAGAACAAGAAAAAGGATTGCTGACTGCAATTAAAAATGGCGCAGGTATTGCCGGCTGGCATGGCGGACTTGCAGATGCCTTTAGAGAAAATACTGAATACCAATTTATGGTCGGAGGTCAGTGGGTTGCACATCCTGGAGGCGTTATTGATTATGGTGTAACAATAACTGATAATAATGATCCTGTAACAAAAGGATTGAATGATTTTAAGATGCATAGTGAACAGTATTATATGCATGTCGATCCCAATGTAAAAGTGCTGGCTACAACTAAATTTAATGGTGAACATGCTGCTTGGATTGAGGGTGCTACAATGCCGATTATTTGGAAAAAGTATTATGGAAAAGGCAGAGTGTTTTATACTTCTCTTGGTCATGTAACGGCAGATTTTAAAGTTCCCGAAGTACTTGAAATATTAAAACGAGGTATTCGATGGAGCAGCGGCAGTAAAAATATGCCCTTTGAAAAGTGGCTTTCCCCAATGTATTAAACTACGTCATGGTGAATGGAATAGCCCATCTATTTGGGATAATAATTAGATGGGTTTTCATTTACTAAAAGTGGGATAGCACGTTATTTTATATTATAATATGAAAAATGCACGTACAAGAGGTGATATTTGATAGATAATTCTTTTGCGTTTCATATCATGACAAAGCCTATCGGTTCTTTATGTAATATGGATTGTAGTTATTGCTTTTATTTAGAAAAAGAAAAACTCTATCCGAATACAAATCACTGGGTAATGAATGAAAAGGTCCTTGAATCCTACATCAGACAATATATCAGATCACAAAAAGTAAATGAAATTACATTTGCCTGGCAGGGAGGCGAACCAACGTTGCTAGGTGTTGGTTACTTTAAAAAAGTTGTTCAGTTACAGAAAACTTATGCTGATGGAAAAACTATTAATAATACTTTTCAAACGAACGCGGTTCTTATTGATATTGAATGGGCTGAATTTTTTGCATTAAATAAATTTCTAGTAGGTGTCTCTATTGATGGACCCAGTGAAATACATGATAAATATCGTGTGCTCAAAGGAGGGCAACCGACTTTTAATAAAGTACTGCGTGGAATAAAAATATTAAAGAAACACGGAGTGGATTTCAATACCCTAACATGTGTCTCAAAGGCGAATGAAGACGAGCCATTGAAAGTTTATCATTTCTTGAAGGAAATTGGAAGTGGTTTTATTCAGTTTATACCAATAGTTGAAAGGCTTGCCCGAGAGGTTGGCGAGAATGACCTCAAGCTAGTTTCACCAAATTATCATAAAGAAGCAGTGGTCACAGAATGGTCGGTAGATTCTCTCAAATATGGGAAGTTTTTGAGTGCGGTATTTGATGAGTGGGTGCGAAAAGATGTAGGTAAATATTATGTTCAAATATTCGACATAGCTTTGGAAGCCTGGGTTGGTCAAAGACCAAGTCTTTGCGTATTCAGTGATGTTTGCGGCAATGCCATGGCCATGGAACATAATGGAGATTTGTATTCTTGTGATCACTATGTTTATCCAGAAAATAAACTTGGTAGCATCTTAACTGATTTGCTGCAAACAATGGTTAATTCAGGCAAACAGATTAGATTTGGTATAGACAAAAAAATAATGCTTCCACAATATTGTCGAAATTGCAAATATTTATTTGCCTGTAATGGTGAGTGTCCTAAACATAGATTTACGAAAACTCCAGATGGAGAAGAAGAACTTAATTACTTATGTCAGGGCTACAAATATTTTTTCAATCATATTGATGCAGCAACTACTTTTATGGCAAATGAATTAAAAAATCAACGTCCGCCCGCAAATGTCATGAAATGGATGAATATCAGAAGTAAAAACTGAAGAAAGGTTGATGTGTTTAATTATGTGAGGGGTGTCCTTGCTCAACATTCTATTTGGGTCCAATGTTGGTGAAAAATGGTATCGGTTGAAGAATATTATCTTAAAATCCCAACTAGGATGGAAAAAATAGGAATGATTATTTTAAACGATTAATTTCCAAAAGTAATTTAGTTTTCGTATAATCTACCGGGAGAAGTCGATCATCGAACCTGACAATTATGACATATCTACGGGGTCATTTATCGCAATATATTCGGCTAAAGAAAATAGTCATTGCTATCGAGTAAAAAGAATTTTACGGAAAAAACGGTATACAAATTGATGTCTGATTTATATTGAGATTGATGATGGAAAACATATCTTCACAGCTTGCCGATAAACTCAAAGCGCTTGAAACGTGGTATACGCAGCGGCAAGGATCGATCGTCGCTTTCTCAGGCGGTATCGATTCAGCCTTGGTACTGTATCTTTCCCGGAAATATCAGGGTAAGGACAATGCAATTGGCGTTATCTCGAATTCGGAAAGCCTCAAAAATAGAGATTTCGAACAAGCACAGGCGTTCTGTCAACAGTTCGATATACAACTGGAAGTCATCGTTACGCGGGAACTGGAAGACGAGCGGTACAACCAAAATCCGTTCAACAGATGTTTTTTTTGCAAGGAACATTTGTTTCACGATCTTACAGAGATTTCTCAAAAATATTCTGGATTCGAAGTATTGAGCGGGACTAATGCCGATGATCTGGGCGACTATAGACCTGGAATCGATGCCGCAAAAAAATATCAGGTGCAGGCGCCCATGGTCGATTGCAATGTCACGAAGGAAGAATTACGGCATATAGCCCGATATTATGGTCTTTCAAACTGGAATAAACCTGCCAGCCCGTGTCTCAGCTCGCGAATCCCCTATAATCATACAGTCACTGTTGAAAAGCTTAGACAGATAGAGGCGGCCGAAGAGATTCTGAACACGTATGGCTTTGAGGATGTCCGCGTGAGACATTATGATAGTTACTGTAGGATTGAAGTGCGTACAGAAGAACTGGAACAATTGACCCTCATCGAGAAGGATGTCATAGAAAAAATTTTAGCGATCGGATTCGAAAAGTGTGAAATCGACCGGGAAGGGTTGGTCTCAGGAAAGATGAATCGAGTATTGAACAATTTAGAGCGGCACACATGAGAATATTATATTACGATTGCTTTGCCGGTATCAGCGGCGATATGAACCTGGGTGCTTTACTGGATCTGGGTGTCGATGCTTCGTACCTGGAAAGCGAATTGAAAAAACTGAATATCAAAGGTTTTCACCTCGACATAATGAAAGATCTTCGCCGGGGGATTTCCGGAACGAAAGCAACAGTCGTTGTAGAAGATCCCGACAATGAAAAGCACCGTCACCTGCGCCATATTGAAGAGATCATTAACAACAGCACACTGTCGGAAACCGTGAAAGCCACCTCATTAAAGATTTTCGGTCTCATTGCTGTTGCAGAGTCCACTGTGCATCAGATTGCAATTGAGAAAGTTCATTTCCATGAAGTCGGCGCACTTGACTCAATTGCAGATATCGTCGGCGCCGCCATTTGTCTGGAATATCTGAAAGTAGAGAAGGTGTTTTCCTCGCCGATTCAACTGGGCGGAGGAACCGTGAAATGCGCACATGGCATCATGCCGGTACCAGCTCCCGCAACCGCCCTGATCGTTGCAAATATTCCCGTTAAAACCGGATTGGTGCAGCATGAGGCAACCACACCAACCGGTGCCGCTATTCTGGCGGCGACAGTCGATGAATTTACGTCGGACATCAACTTCCCGATCACAAAAGTCGCGTACGGCATCGGACATCGGGATGTGTCCGAAGTTCCCAATGTGTTGCGGGTATACCTGTTGGAAACCGGAAATGCAGTCTCGGATCCGAACGAAGAGAGCGCCACAATTGTTGCATGTAATATCGATGACATGAATCCCGAGCGGTACGAATTCATCATGGAGCAATTGTTCGATGCAGGTGCTGCCGATGCCTGGCTCACACCCATCATCATGAAAAAATTGCGTCCGGCAAATCAGCTCAGCGTACTGTGTTCGCCCGAAAAAGTACACGCGATTAAAGGAATCATCTTTTCCCACAGCACGACAATCGGTTTACGGGAGCACCCGATTAAAAAGAGTGCTCTCTCGAGAATCGAAACGGCGGTACACACCAAATTCGGAGTTATCATGGTAAAACAAAGTGTGTTCGAGGGAAGAATTGTTCGTTCGAAGCCTGAATACGATGTGTGCAAATCGATTGCTAAGCAAAATAATATCAACATCGAAGAAGTTGAACGTGAAGTGATCAAAAATTTATAATATGACGCTAACAGAGATTTTGGAAAAATACAAACTCGGCGAGTTGAACCTGCCGGAGGCATTACAGCTGGTGTCGAGTCACGGCATCGATGAGATGGGTTTCGCCTCCATCGATACGGACCGGCTTCATCGTACTGGGTTGCCCGAAATGATCTATGCAGCCGGAAAAACAACGGAGCAAGTCAGGCTAATTGCCGAACGTATGTACAACAACGGCCAGGATGTGCTGGCAAGTCGGGTTACTCCTGAAATGAGCATCGCCATTAAAGAGGTGATTCCGATGGCGGAGTACAATGAAATGGCTCGTGTTGTCAGTTACAGACATAAAAAAGTGCAAACTTCAAAAGGGTATATTGCGCTTGTTGCGGCAGGCACTTCAGATCTACCGGTTGCCGAGGAAGCTGCTGAAACTGCTCGTTTTCTCGGCAATGATGTTCGGACCATGTACGATGTAGGCATTGCCGGCATTCACCGTTTATTCCACAAACTGGATATCATCAGAGGCGCGCGTGTTATTATCGTCGTCGCCGGAATGGAAGGAGCACTGGGAAGCGTCATTGCTGGACTGGTCGACAAACCTGTCATCGGCGTACCGACAAGCGTCGGATACGGTGCTAATTTCATGGGACTGTCTGCATTATTGTCAATGCTTAACAGTTGTGCCAACGGAATTACTGTCGTCAACATCGATAACGGATTTGGTGCAGCATGTCAAGCCTCACTTATCAACAAGCTTTAATATTATGAATGATATTTATATGCTTCTGGTAACTGCGATTTCGCTAGGATTTATTCACACCTTATTGGGTCCCGATCATTACCTTCCATTTATTGTGTTGAGAAAAGCGCGAAAGTGGCCGCTTTCGAAAACACTCTGGATCACGTTTTTTGCGTGAGTGGGCCATATCTTGGGTTCGGTTGTTCTGGGATTGACGGGAGTTGCGCTTGGGGTCAGCCTGAGTAAATTGGAAGTAATTGAAGCGAGCAGGGGAAACATCGTAGCCTGGATGCTTATCGCGTTCGGATGCTCGTAAACCATTTATGGCATATTCAAATACATTCGAAACGGTCATCATAAACACCTGCCGCGGTTTCTGCTTCCGCTATCAATACGCGAATACAGTCACCTTCCCACAACTGAGGCAGAGGAGGCAAAGAAAGATTGGACACGATTGACACCTTGGGTCCTTTTTTTGATATTCGTGTTTGGCCTGTGTGAAGTGCTAATTCCATTGCTCATCTATATTGCGTCCCAACATAATATGTTCGGTGTCGCTACTGTTGCAATACTTTTTGGTATTGCAACTAAAACCACAATGCTGTGTACAGTAGCTATCGGGTATAAAGGCACGTCGCTTGCACTTTTTAGAACAAGTGAAAAATATATGCACGGCCTTGCCGGATCCGTAATTTTGGTTATAGGCATACGTATGCTATACTGGGGTTGGTAATAGTAATTGCCATTGCCAGAAACCAAGATGCACTTCCAAATTGACACAATGAACCAGCGTCGTGAACAATACCGTCTGCAAAAGCAATTAATATTGGTTTATAAAATACAATTAACAATTTGCGTAAAAAAGTACAATAATAAGGAAGGACTTGGGGGGAGATAGCCAATATTTTTATGCAAACGATTGCGGTATAATGCATTAAAAAGCATATCGTGGCTATGTGTTGTTTTATTTTAGAACAAAAATACTTGACATATTAATGAAAAATATTTATTTTATGCAAACGATTGCGAAATAACTCATTAAACCCTGAAAAAAAACAACCAAAACATCAAAAATCCAGCTCTCATTTACTGACGAATTGGTTTTACTCGGTGTTTAACTGATGGTTTAATGTGCATAGGAATCTGAAGTGACAGAGCATCTTGGACATAATCGAATTTGCACGTCAGATACACGAAAACGATGAGCATTACCGCAACAGATTTGTCCGAAAGAGTCATCGGAAAAAAGGTTGTGTGAGTTTTAGTGTTCGAGATTCACACTTATGTGAGTAGTATACATCGGCTATTGTCGATAAAATACCAACGACTCTCTCCACAGATGACGGCCTTGATTCCCCAGTTGTATTTGCACGGATTGGCTTCTTGTAATTTTCAACTAAGGAGAACTATCATGATTAGAAAAGTATCTATCTTATTAATATTATTCCTGTTATGCCTGAATGTTTTAGTAATTCAAGCCCAGGATATAACAACAGTTATTCCTAAGGAATTTTCTGGAGGAATAAGTAATCCGTTAATGGGATTTCGTCCCGATTTAAATTCCTACAGCAAATATGATTACCCAACCATTACCCGTCATTATATCAGATGGAATGAGATTGAAAACACTGAAAGCGACGGTGTTGATAAAATAATTAGTTTTTGCAATACAAAATGGGCTGGAGTCGAAGCAGCGAACGTGAAAGTAATTCCACGAGTGTATCTTTTTTGGGATGAAAACTCCAGTACAAATGCCTGGCCGGCGGATTTGCCAAGACTTGATTGGAAGAATCCAAAGCTTAAAGAGCGTGTAGTAAAAATGATCGAAAAGCTAGGCAAGGCATGGGATAATGATCCTCGAGTTGCATGGATACAAACCGGAATAATTGGAAAATGGGGAGAGCAGGAAAGTCCCGTTGGTGTTGGTGAGGATGGATGGGCAGCACTCATGGGAAAAGCTTTTAAAGAAGCTTTTCCAAACAAGATGACAATTGTTCGAAATCAGGATGTATGGGAAGCACAAGGTTATAAATTTGGTGTATATTGGGATTCATTTGCACATCCTGGTCAGAAGAGTGGTTCATGGTCACGTATAATTGATGCCAATTCAAAGGGCAGTTACTTAACGCAAGTAGTTGAAGGTGAAGTCGCATATAATTGGGGAACCGATGTATTGGTGCCAGTTCTTGGAAATAACGAGAATGAAACAGTTAGTACACCTAAATATTATAATTATGCCGTAGATGTAATTCGTGAATTACACTGCTCAGGTTTAGGTTGGATAGCAAGCTACGATCCAACAAAACCTGAGAATACAGTTGGGGCATCAGAAGTACAAAAAGCATTTGGATACCGTTTCATGCTTAATGAATTTACGTGTCCAAAACGTATCGAAAAAGGTGGAAAGCTGGACATATCATTCAAGCTAAAGAATATTGGTTCAGCGCCATTTTATGAAAAATGGCCGGTAGCGGTTGTCTTAATTGATGAAACAACAAAAAGTATTGTATCAACACAGATACTTCCAGACGTTGATGTTAGANNATTTTATGAAAAATGGCCTGTAGCAGTTGTCTTAATTGACGAAACAACAAAGAATATTGTTTGGACTGAAATTCTACCAGACATTGACACAAGAACATGGGTTCCTGGAAATAATTATGATTATGCAAGCAGAAGTTATACAGTCGCAGCACCGGAATATACCATTAATAAATCAGTTACGGTTCCAAGTTCTCTTTCAAATGGTAAATACATGGTCGGACTCACCATCCTTGAGCCGTACTCAAGAAAACCTGGTGTGTTTTTTGCGGTTAAAAACTTTTTAAAAGAAAGTCAAACCCAACCTCTCTGTCGTATAGGTATTGGTGAGGATGTAACCGGTAGTTATCAAATAGATACGGTACTATTCAGCGATCCGGTGAAAGACGACAAGCGCAGCTACACGTTGATATGGAACGGCCCTACGTATTCTCTAACAACCACTGCCATGACCGGAGGAACAGTTAGCCCAAGTTCCACAACGTTAAATGAGAATCAAAAAGTAACTTTGAAAGCAACTCCGAATTTGGGTTATGT
>DMPG01000019.1:15500-15792 GCA_003456055.1 Bacteroidota bacterium
GGATAAGAATAAAAGTATTTCTGCTAATTTTACATCTGTTCCAACCTACTCGCTAACGGTAAACGCTCCTAATGCAACTGTTGAGCTAACTCCTACAGGAGGAGTCTATAATACCGGAACCGCAGTTTCCATTTTAATAAAACCAAATCTCGGATATATTTTTAGCGGTTGGAGCGGTGATCTTTCCGGTACAACGAATCCGGCAACTATCACCATGAATTCCAATAAAGTCGTAACGGCGACCTTAACTGCAGCTCCTGTCTATACTCTTACAACAAATGCCTCGGGAGGA
>DMPG01000111.1:0-21771 GCA_003456055.1 Bacteroidota bacterium
CGGAAATATCATAACAGCAGCGGAGACAACAACGCCAATAAGATCACCAACTTGCATCTTCCATGGTGTGCCGCCAAGAATGTGACCGACCTTGAGATCTTGCAACATTTCACCTGCGACTGCAGCGGAAACGCAAATAACACCCGCAACTCCTAATACTGTTGCAATTCCGGTAATCCCTTTTTGTCCGAGCGCAACCATCAACAATGCTGCAATAATTACTGTGGAAAGCGTGAGTCCGCTGATTGGATTATTCGATGAACCGATCATTCCTACAAGATATCCGGAAACTGCAGCAAAGAAAAATCCGGCAATGATCATAACAACAGTAGCCGTCAATGCAGCAACAACATCCTGAGCAAAATGATTATAGAGAAAGAAAGTAAGAATTGCCGCTCCCCCAATTCCCAAAAATACTTTTGCCATGCCGAGATCTGATTCTGTACGATTTGTTTCCGGACCGCTCGTTGCAGCTTTTTTCACATCGCTGATGGATCGCTTCAATCCACCGATAAGATTTTTTCGCATACGAAACAATGTAAATGCCGCGCTCATCAACATTCCACCGATCGCTATCGGACGAACGATGAATCTCCAAACCGTCGTTGCCTGAGCAAGCCACGTATGATCGGTTAGTCCTTCCGGATGTGCCGCTTCAAGACTGGGTCCTAACCAAAATAATAGCAGTGGAACAAAAAGTCCCCACGCAAGCAATCCGCCGGCAAAGTTGAGCGAGGCAAGACGCGGTCCAATAATATATCCTACACCCATATATGCCGGGCTTACTCCCGGTGTAGAAAGAACGAATCCACCGCTTGCATTTAACGATGTCCCGGTCTTGCCAAGTTCAACCGGACCTTTTGCAAACGGAATAAATTTTTCCCATGAAGCAGCAAATAATGACATTTGTTTTAAAGCCTGGATCACCGCTCCAACCCCGCCGGCAATCATAAGATAGACTGCACCGCTTCCGCCGCGCTGACCTGCTTTATGAATTTCTCCGGCAGCAACAGATTCCGGAAACGGAAGTTCGACATCTTCAACCATTACGCGGCGAAGAAGTGTTACAAACAACACTCCCATGATACCGCCAACCATCATAATTGCAGTTGCTTCAAAATAGTGACTGGAAAGATCTGTCCAAACACCGGAAATAAGAAATGCCGGAATTGTGAAGATCGCACCTGCTGCAACCGATTCGCCGATAGAACCAACTGTTCGTGCAATATTTTCTTCAAGAATTGTTCCCTTGAAAATTCGAAGCAGCGCCATACCAATAACTGCTGCCGGATATGTTGCTGCTATCGTCATACCTGCTTTTAATCCAAGGTATGCATTTGCAGCGCCAAGAATTACAGACATCACGAGCCCGATGATTACGGCACGCATTGTGAATTCTTTCATATCTGTTTGGGCAGGAACATACGGAACATATTTCAATCCGCCGCCTGTTTTCATTTCAGCCATGAGATTCTCCTTTTATTATTTGATCGTTAATTAAAGTGTTTTCTATTGTACAAAGTTTTATTGTCCAACTCCAAAGATCGCTTTGAATACATTCCCTGCCATTTGAGGATTTTCTTTCAATCTCCGGACAGAATATCCATACCAATCTTTACCAAAGGGAACATATACTCGAAGGCGATGTCCTTCAGCAATCAAACTATTCCGTGTTTCATGTCGCACACCCAACAGCATTTGAAATTCATACCGCTCTTTCGGTACACCCAATTCCACAATCATTTTTTTTGCACCATTGATCAACACATCGTCGTGCGTTGCAACGCCGACATAACATCCGCTTTCAAACAATATGCGAAGGAGCTTCAGATAATTATCCTGAATTCCCTTGTAATCTTTAATCGCATCTTCCGGCGGCTCATTATAGATCCCTTTGCACAACCGAACATTTGCTTTTTCTGCAGCAAGTGTACGAATATCCTTCTCACTGCGATGCAGATATGCCTGGATCACAATACCGACTCTTTCGTACTGTGACCGCATTGTTTGGTAAATTTCTAATGTTGCTTTGGTACATGTCCGATCTTCCATATCGACACGAACAAAATTATTATGCACTCTCGCAGTTTCAATGATTGCATTCGTATTATCGATGCAAAATTGTTTGTCCATTTTAAGTCCGAGCGAGGTCAATTTAATGGAGAGATTTGAATCAATTCTATTTTCAGCGATTCCGTTTAACACGGCAATGCTTGCATTTCGGCTTTGGGTCGCTTGGTCTTTTGTAAAAATATCTTCGCCAAGCACATCGACCGTAGCCATTGCATGGATGGAATTCAACTGCTGAACTGTCTTTACCGCGTCGGGAAATGTGGCGCCGGCAATATATCGGCCGGCAATTTTTGCAACAATTTGTTTCGGAACAAATGGAAGTGTTCCAACAATAAGATTATTCAGAAGGTTCATAAATATTGCTATGCCACAGATTCACAGATTAAAATATTTTTAAAAATAACTCTTTTGAATTTTAACGACGACTCTCCAAAGTTAACCAGTAAACCAACTTTACAGTTCGATATTGCAAGATAATTTATCATCTGATTATAATGATCTTCTATCAAATTTTTTTGCGCTTTCACTTCAAGAATTATGGAGCCAAAAACAATAAAATCTGCAAAAAACTTATGCGGAAGAATTATGTCTTTATATTGTATTGAGTATTCTTTCTCGCGTTCAAAAACAATTGCTTTTGTTTTGAATTCATATTCAAGCGCATCTTTATAAACAATCTCAAAAAGTCCTTTTCCTAATATTCTATGAATTTCCATACAAATTCCAATTATTGTATGTGTTTCTACTTTTAAAGGAAAATGCTCTTCAATCATTATTTCCTTCCAATAATCTGTGAATCTGTGGCAATAAGTTTACAACGCAAATACGAATGACACTTTTGGTGTGATCCGTTTTTGTGGTTTATAACCGGTAATATTTCCATCGGTGTCTTTCACTGGTGCAAATGTCCATGTGTATAATGTTGAAACGATCATGAATGGATACGGTTTATATCCGACTTCTGCATACAATAATGACCGCTCATCAAGGGTAAAGACATCTTTGTTGTTTCGAATATTTCGTTTGTCATATCCCGCACTGACCATTACAACAGGAATCTTGTCTCCGGTATTTGTTCCGAGATGCATAATTCCACTGGTCGGATTAAGATCGAGTTTTTGATACGATCCTTCAACCTGAATTGTGCCGAGCACATCCACTAACAGACTTCCAAAGTATCCCGGTCCCTGAGAGATTGTTTTTGCTAACGTTTTTGCTTTGCTGTGGAAATTTCCAGGCGTGGATTGATACCGTTCCAATTCATAGAATGCATCAAAATATGCCGGGATGAACTGGTCAGACTCTCCGAATCGGCGTTCAAATTTCGAGAACATTTTTACGACACCAAGAAAAGAAAAGTTTGCTTCAAGCCCGGTTGCAAATCCATGTCCGTAATTCAATACTTTCGCATAATCAAGATAATACGTCAGATCGGCGATCGACGATCGAAGCAACGGCAGACCAAGATCCACACCAACAACTGTCATCGTTCCCGAATTTGCTGCCGATGTATCGACACCTGTAATAACAAGTGATGTATCGCGCGAATCACCTCGAACATCACTTGCAACGGTTGCTCCAATTTCAAGATTTCCAAGAACAGGAATATCTTTTGCCGGGGTGAATTGCAGCGGACGGGTGTATCCTCGCATCCCTAACACACTTGCTCCAGCAAAATCGCCGTACACAGTCTCTAATCCCCATTTACCAAAATCAATATCAAGCTCTGTTCCGATTTTTCTATTGTCAAAGCTCGGACTGTTCCTGTAATTATAGAGTATAAAGCCATGTCCAAGTTTTGAGTAATCCAGAGCTCCAAGACGGATATAGAATTCATCCCCTTTGCTTCCATACCGCAAATATCGGATGATACGGATATAATCGTACGTTTCATCAAAATCTTCTTTTCGAATCTTTTGATCTTTGCTGCTGATGTTTAGATTCAGATCAAGCCCGATACCGAATTTTCCGAATGCAATTTCGGGCGCAAGAGAAACAAGATAATATGCTTCTCCGTCGATCCACGTCATACCAACGCCCCCTTTTATAACACCTTCCGTACCGCCTCCTTTTGCAGCCGCAGCGGCGGATTTACTTTGAGCAACCAATGACAATGAACCAATGAACATTGAAGTAATGATAATTACAAATATTTTTTTCATGATTTTCCTGTGAAGATTAAATGCCGAACAAAATACGGGTGATAAACACCGCGCCGAGCATCCCAAAAAAATCGGCGATAAGACCGGCTGGTAATGCATGACGCGTATTTTTTATTCCAACAGAACCGAAATAGACAGCAAGAATATAGAACGTTGTTTCACTGCTTCCGTACATTGTTGAAGCAAGAACGCCGATAAACGAATCAACACCGTTTGTTTTCATCAATTCCGTCATCAAACCCATTGAACCGCTGCCGGAGAGCGGACGAAGCAGCCCCAACGGAAGAACTTCCGCCGGCATACCAATAAGATTTGTAATCGGTGAAAGGATAAGAACAACTACATCCATTGCGCCGCTAACTCGAAAGATACCGATGGCAAACAACATTGCAACAAGAAACGGAATGATGCGCACCGCCGTATTGAATCCATCTTTTGCTCCTTCAACAAATACTTCATACACTTTTACTTTTTTGATCACTCCCCATCCAAGAAAAACGACGATGAAGATCGGGATTGCAAGCGCAGAGATAATGTTTATAGCAGAACGGAAGATCTCAACCATTCTTCACCTCCGCATCCTTATCCTCTACCAGCAATTCTTTTTTATACCGTGGAAGTCGCTGCAAAATTTTTACTGAGATCAATCCGGCAGTGGTTGCACACGCCGCGCCGAAGATCGAAGTACCGATAATAATTCCCGGATCCGCTGAGCCGAGTCCTGCACGAATTGCGATTACCGTTGCAGGAATCAATGTTAATCCCGATGTATTGATGACAAGAAATGTACACATTGCATTCGTTGCTGTTCCCGCTTTTGGATTGATCTTGTTCAACTCTTCCATCGCTTTTAATCCCATCGGAGTTGCCGCATTATTTAGACCGAACATATTTGCCGCAATATTCATGATCATTGCCGCGACCGCAGGGTGATTGGATGGAACATCGGGAAATAATCTTCGAGTAATTGGCGTCATTAATTTTGTCAATATCTCCAGCAATCCTGCCGCTTCGCCTACCTTCATAATGCCGAGCCATAACGCCATCACACCGATCAAACTTAATGATATGGTCACTGCCGTATCTGAAAATTCGATCGCTGCTTTTGTCACTGCTTTGATCTTCACAAAAGAAACCCGTTCCATCGTAAAAATAATTTCTTTTTTCCCCTGATCGAATGAAATGATCTCCGCTTCCAACTTATCTTTTCCACCCGCCGCTTTCGCCATTTCTTTCCAGAACGAAGGGGTCGCATCGGTTATCGGTATCTCTAATTTTTGTTTACCGGATGAGAGTGTGGTGAGTATTGCGGTTTGTCGGATTTCGGTTTGCTGCGATTGTGTTGAAGAAATATTATAGAATTGATCGAACGCTGCTGACGGAAAGATAATTTCTCCGTCGTATGCAGGACGAACCGAGGTTCGTTGTTTCGTCGTTTCAAATTGGGCTGTTACCGGAACACCGTTTCGATATGTGTTCGTTACTTCATCGTTGATATCCCTTCCGACTGCGGTAAATATCCCGATCATCAGAAGAGAGATCCATACATAATTAAGCATAAGTGCCTATCGCTATTATAGATTGCGTTCTAACGTTAGGAAATATAACCGATGAAATCTGAGGAAGCAAGAAGATGATGAAAGAAAAATCCCTAAAATGAAAGGGTCATTTTAGGGATTAGGAAAGAACGTGACTGTTTTTTATAACTATTTGACTAACATCATCTTTTTTACCTCAGTAAACTTATCTGACGTTAGTTTATAAATGTACATTCCGCTAGAAAGTTTGGATGCATCGAACTCTACTTGATAACGACCTGTTTCCTTGAAGTCGTTAATAAGAGTTGCCACTTCTTTTCCAAGAACATCATACACTTTCAACACAACATTTCCTGATTTTGGCAAAGCGTAGTTAATCGTTGTTGTAGGATTAAATGGATTGGGATAGTTTTGTTCAAGCGAATATGAAGTAATGACATTACTTCCCTGATAACCAATCGCTACCCGATTTGAACCTCTTTTTCCTAAAAACACTTCAGTATCGTATCGTTCTGCTATTGAGTAATGAACACTATCTGACGATGAGACTTTTAATCGTAGTTTCACCACTCTCGATCCGATTCCGGATGTGTTTACTTGATACCCGATATTGTCATATTGAAAAACGTTATTCTCAGTATATTCGATATCATCGTAGGTACCAATTACTTGTTCGGTTTGGGCATCAATTAATTCTACGTTAAATCGTACAGTATTTCCATTTTGTAATGCTGCTGTTGCAGCAAGTGAATCTGTTATACCATACCGTACACCGTAAAGGAAGTTTGACTGACCGGTTAAATTAAAGTTTTCGGTTGTTAAATATTGATTGACTATTGGAAGAGAATCAATGTTTGTCGTGTCAGGAATAGTTTTAAATTTAATAAGTTTCCCGTCAACTAATATATCGCCAAATGTAAAGTAAAACTGTGCACTGTCTTTTGTTATGATCCCTTCTCGGCCAGAATAGATCGGTTGCGATTGTTGTTTTGATTGGATCGGAAGCAAATCTTTTGACAGTACAAATTTATTTGGACTTCCTTCGGTAAGGAAATATCCGTACATCGTTCCAAATGATTCTCCATTAGTTACCTGTATATCTTTACTGCCGGTGATAGCTGTTCCCGATGGCTGAACGAATGTATTAATCTCGCTAAAACTAATGCTTCTCATATATTTTGCTGATGCACCATTGTTTTCCGTCCAACCGATAACATAATTCTGATCGTCGGTTCCAACCGTGTATTTATTAAAACTTACGCTTCCAACATTATTTCCCCACGACCAAAAATATGTAGGATTTGATGGATCGGTCAATATAGTATTATAAATCCATTCACCTTCTTCGATTGCAGATTTTGCCAAACCTTCTTCCGAAGGTTCCCATCGTCTTCCATACCACGCCAAACGAGCACCGTCATCAAACGAAATTATTGAAGGCTGATAGTTTGATGAATAACCGCTTGTGGAAGAAACATTTGTTGATGTTCCAAGAGCTTCAAAATTTCCATTAACACGTTGTTGTAGTTGGCGATAGTAGATATGTGAGCCGCTTTGAAATGCTAAATGAAAATGATAGAAGCCATCATAAGGATAAAAAGTAGTATTTTCAGCAGCAAGTGTTGGATTGATTGCATTGGCAGCCACACCGGCATCGTCTGTAAGTTGTACCGTATTTATTTTCCAGACAAAAACCCCATTTTCGTATTGTCCAAATCGATAAAATAATCCGGCACTTCCTTGTTTCCACACAATTAATATTTTACCGTTCTGTGTAGATGCAACAACCGGAGAGCAATTATTGGAATATGTTGGAATGTCTAAAGAAATGTCAACTATTGTTACAGTTTCGTTTTCATCAATGATACTCAATTTAAGATCAGTATTATTGTTTCCATTCTTTTGCTGATAAACCAGTAATAACTTATCACCATAGATGGCAGCCGACGGATTGCTTGCTTCTGTTGATGACAAATTACTTACATATTGTAGTGCCCAATCGCTCCCTCCGCTTACTTTCCGCTCTAACCATATTTCTCCCATTGATTCGTAAGCGCTATACATGTCTCCGTTCACTTTACGAATAATTTTTCTTTGACCGTTGCTTTTAATAGCAAGTGCATTGTTGGTTGCTTGGATCGCTTTGTAATTTCCAACAAGATTTATATTGCTGGTAACAACCAAACCGCGAGATTGAGAACTTACACCATCGCTCCAATTCATAAAGTTCCAGTTAACACCAAGCGTACCGTTTGAGACGGTGGAGTTAATGATTCTGGTAAAATCTTTGTAGTCATAATCATCAAATGTTACTCCGGTTGTTGTATTTCCATCAATTGTATAAGAAACCGTACCACCGCTGTAACTTCCTTCCAACAGATTGGAGAGTTGCACATGCTGGGCTTGAGGAAATTTTGCTTTATATCTTAAATCACCATCAACTGTTATTTGAATTCTTCGAGGTCCAATATCACTTTGTGGTGCAGTCTCTTCTCCTTTGAACCAATTCTTGTATTTATTCATTCCGTTTGTTTCTGTAAGGTATTGCTGAGGTGTTTGAAGTTGATGAGTTTCTGTTACTCCCCACCAAAATGTTTTAGGAGATTGAAATGAAGATGGGGTTCCGCTTACAACTTCTTCAATAAAACCAACGTCATCCTTTTGATTTACATCATTATACACCTTAATCTGTCGCGGTCCGGAAAATGTATAATAAAAAATGGCTTCACCTTCATTTGTAGTAAATGTTGGGATAGCGTTTATAAAAGAAGAAGTAATAGCGTCGGGTAATATTTTTGTTCCCGAGTTCAGTTCAACTTCCGGCATTTTACTTGCAAACTGGCTTTCACTAAGACTGATACCAAAGGCACTAAGATTTACAGATGTCGCCTTAAAAAATAATTTGTAACCTAATTCCATCTGCCGTAAAATAATATCGCCGGTTATTGTAACACTTCCATGTATCGGTTGTTGTTCGTTACCAGGAAGCCAATCTTGCAAAACTTCAACAAATGTAGCCGACGCACTAATTGTTGCTTTTTTATCAACAATAAAATGAATTGTTGCTCCGTCAAGGTTTAGAAAGTAACCTTTCGTAGCAAACGTCGTTTTATAGTCTCCAAAATTTATTGAACGTGAATTGGTTGCAGCAAGCAGCAATTGGTTTATATCTGTGTCTGTGATTTTAACACGGATATCTTGCTGTGAAAAAAGAGCATTAGAGAATAAAATAAGAATAAAACTTAGAGCAATGAAATATGGCCTGTGTAAAAACAATTTTTTAGTTTTCATCTTTTTTTCTTTCAATTAGTTGTTAATCAATTTTGTTGCACCATACCAACTGGTGCTATTAACCGGAACTAGCGGGTATTCTCGAACGTACCATGTATTATCGTGTTGAAATCTTGCTTTAACGATACAATTACTTCCAGTGCCAACACCAATGTTCCCCATATTGATAGTTAAGTATTGTTGTGAAGATAGACTCTTTGGTGAAGTAACATCGGGATAGCCGTGATAGATCACATTACTTCCACCAAGCGGAACAATGATTACTTCTTTTACTTTTACATCAAGGTTTGTTTTGAAGTAGATAAAATCATCGAGGTTCCCCCCATCACCATCCATTGATACCCAAAAAACTGGTTTAGATGAACTTAAGGAAACTGTAATCACAAATTGTAGAGTATTTGGAATTATTTGAGTTTGAAGCGTTGCATCAATAAACCGTATGCTTTGTTGAGCAAATAGCGTAGTGTTAATCTGATTAATAAGTTTGGAAGGATATGCAATCCATCCGCGAGTATTGAAGTTTGAAATAATATTTGTTTCAACCCATGAAGGAAGAATAGGCGTTACAGCATCAAGTGTTGCTTGAAGATTAGTGAGAAACGCTTGAATTTGTGTTAACCGAATTTGGCCAGTGTCGATATTGAGTGATGGCTGAATAACAAAATGGTACAAAAGATTACTCCCATCTTTTACATCAAATTCCATTTGCAATTTTGCACTTCCGGCAGCAAGGTTTACTTCCGGCAAAGCAAGGTAGATTTTGTAGCTTGTGCCGCTAACTATTATTTCTCTGGGAAAACCTACCGCATTATATTGTGTTTGTAAGTATCTGTTCATTGATGTTTGTGTTACCTCAATTAGAGTAGAAATGTTATGGTTTGTAGCAGTTTCATTTGTAGCTTCTGTTCGTGATTGTTTATAGAATTGTGCTGACATTATTGATGTTCCTATGCAGAAAAAGATACATATTCGTAAAAAAGATTTGAATTTTAATTTTTTCATTTGAACTCTCCTTGTATTAAAAATTGTTATAATGATTAAGTGGCAAATTTTGTTATATTTTAACTACTGTTCATTTATGGACTCCTTGCTACGATTTGCACTGTTTTTCAAGCAAACAAAAAAAGACGTAGATTTTCCCTATAAAGGGGAAATTGCATGTTCACTACAGCGCTCTTTGTTGTTTGTGATATACCCCTTCATACAGTTGACGCTGTATGAAGGGTGTTTATTACGGTATCCCTTGTATTACTGCATACACCTGTGAATCCATTTCGAGAACCAACCAAATTTTTCCAGAACTACTTTTTTTAATAGGACGAAATGCACCCCAGTCTTTTCCTAATTGGAATGCTGGAATAGGTTGAACAAGTGGCATATCTGAACCATTTGAATGATATAGGAAATATCCAATACTAGAAATCCAATAATCACCGGGTGAAAAAAGGGCGATATAACCAATAGGTTTCCTGAATGAAGCTATTTCTCTCTTTACGAATGCAATTGAATTCCCTTTTGTTGTAAATTCAAATATTCCACTTCCTACAACATACAGATAGAGTGAATCTGTAATTGGGCAACGATATACAGCAACATCATAAATATCGGCACCAGCTTCTGGAATTTGAATTGGCATTCCTGTTGCGTTTTCATTATCCATCAATTTGATCCAATTAGTGTCAATGTATTTCCATATTTGTTGAAAATACTGTCCAGTCGGCAACGATTTAACTGCTCTCGCGTACACTTCTGTTTTTGAAATACCTGTGACCCTTGTGAAATTAAATTCTGTCGGAGTTTTTTGATAAACCCACTCAGCCGTGTAACCATCTTTTGTATATACAATTCCATTATCTCCAACGGCAATAAAATATCCTTTGCCGTCAGTCCATACGCTGCGCAATTCTCCTTGTGTTTGAAATTGTTGAGTTTTCCATTTTTTGGTACTATTATCAAACTCTGTTATCGCTGCCAATATACCTTCAGGCATACCGCGCCAACCAACCCCCGCCATAAAATGACTATCTCCTGTAACGTCATTGGCTTTCATCAAAATGTCGAGAAAGTCAATTTTTTCATTCCATGTTTTTCCATTCCAGTGTAAACCTACGTAGCTGGTGTTCTGTCCATTAATAACGGGTCCATGCATATCTCCCATTACCCAAGCATCGGAATCGGAGAACGCATGAAGACCACCAAGAAAAGAAGGCCACCAAGCAATTGTATCTAATCGCCATGTAAAATTACGGTTACCTACAGGGTAATCGCAGTTGGTCGGTGTTGGTGGTACAATAATTATCGGTGGTTCATCTTTGCAATTCATCTGCAAAAAAGAGATTGATGACATTATTACAAAAAATATTACAGTTGTTTTTTTCATAGTCTTTAAACTAAATGTTAATGATGTGGTTATCTCGTCTCGTTATTAAATCTTATTACTTTTTTCGCAATTCCAACTTGAAACAATATTAAAACATTTTAATCTCACGGTAAATAAATATTCTCAGATCATATCTTCCTGAGAATGATAATAGTGCAACTATCGTACCTTGTAATAAATGGTCTTATATTAATGTTTTGCCAATCGGAATGTTCACTACTACGAAGAACTTTTTGTTTCGGTCATATGTGGGAATTGAGATGGCTAAATATTTTTTTCGAAATTATCACGCGATTTATTGGAGTAGCTGTAGAAGTGATGCACGATACACTTTGTTAGTTTTTTGTTTAATGAGAAAAAAATAAATTATGAACGCGCGCGCAAATTACAATAAATAAAAAAAGCGGACTTTCGCCCGCCTTTGATTTTATAATTACATAACACACTAATTTTTATTTTACTAACATCATCTTCTTTACCTCGCTGAATGTATCTGATGTTAGTTTATAAATATAGATGCCGCTGGAAAGATTTGAAGCATCAAATTCTACAGAGAACCGTCCGGATTCTTTGTAACTATTGACCAATGTAGCTACCTCTTTCCCTAGAACATCATATACTTTCAACATCACATATTCTGCTTTCGGTAATGTGTAACTGATCGTAGTCGATGGGTTGAAAGGATTTGGAAAATTTTGAATCAATCCAAATTCATTTGCACCCAACGTACCTCTATATGATATTTTTTCTGCTTTACGTTCTTGTTTCCCTAATATTGTCGCTTCTGTTGATTGTCTGTCTGTTACATTATAGACAGGATCAAGTCCATTGTGAGAAACCACTAGACGGAGTTGAACGGTTCTGTTTCCAATACCATCAACATTAACCTGATATCCAAGATTATCATATTGTGTCGGATTTAAGGCATTAAAAACAATATTATCATACGAACCAATTACTTCTTTTGTTTGTGCATCGATTAATTCTACCAAGTATGACACTGAACCATTTGAACCTAAAAGATTTATTGCCGAAGTCGAATCTGTTGTTCCATATTGTACGCTAAAGAACAATTGAGATGAATTGGAAATTGCAAATGGTTTTGTCGTAAGAACGTTATTCAGGTTTGCCGCATTAAAGACAGAAATCGTATCCGGAAATTCAACAAACGCAATTGGTTCTCCGTTTACCATTACATCGCCAAGAACGAAATAAAACTGCGCATCATCTTGAGCGATCACCCCTGTTCTCCCGTTTGCAATTCCGTTGCTTTGAGATTTCGCGAAACCGTACTGAGCCAGTCCTACTGAGAAGCGATATGGTGTTTGATTGATATTCAAACCTGCCACATAAAATGAATTTGAAGAAAGTCCTTCCGAAACTTGAACTGTTCCTCCGCTAACATTGCTCATTGTGCGAATTGTAGGAGAATTTAATATGGTATTGTCTTTATTGTAAATTGTTGTTCCTGCTTGACTCCAAGCAATAAGATAACCGACATTTGAACGATTTAACTGTGTGCTTGTTACAAGATTTCCAAAACTCCAGAAGTAATAATAATCAGCAGCCTTAAAGATAGATACATTTTCTTGTATATCAGGATCATATGGATTTAAACGTTGACCATTCCAACTTAACCGAGCTATATCATCATTTAAGACAATGATCGAGGGAAGATAATTCCATGTGTATCCACTGCCGGTTGACAGAATAGACAGCGTGCCGGAAGTAATTCCACCGGTTTGCACCAACAACTGTTTATACATCACATTTGAATATGTGGCTGCTTTTTGCTCGTACGCAATGTGAAAAAGATTTGTTATACCGGATTGGCCCGCAGGACCGCTGGCTACTACTGCAGGAGTAACTGAATTTGAATTTCCAAAATAACCGCTGTTTCCTGCACCGGAATAAGCAGTTAATGTTGATGAAGTAACATTGTACGTTTTGTAATAGATTCTATTTTCTTGCCAAACAACCGCAAGCAAACCTCCACTTGTGCTGCTCACGGTTGGATTGGTTGGATAAGTATTTGCAACACTTGTTGCAATTATTGCCGTTGCTTGCTCTGTTAAATTTCCGCCGCTATAAAGATAGTTCTTTACCCGAATTTGAGCATTGCCTCCGTTATTTTCTTGATACACAAGAATAATATTATTTCCGTAAACACACGCCGCAGGTAATTTTCCATTGCTTGAGGTAAGCGAAGTAGTTGTTTGCCACGTTGTTCCTCCGTTTGTGCTTCGTTCATACCAAATCTTATCTAACGATTGATAAAAAATATGGAGTGTTCCATCGCTTGTCCGCACAATCTTTCGTTGTCCAGAATTTGTAAAGTTGTAATTGTAGTTGGACATTAGTTGTCCTTTGAGATTTGAGGTAACCGAAGTATTACTCTGATCAAATCGAATTTTCGTTCGATGCATGCTTGGCGTTTCAAATAACGCAGAACCTTGGGTTATCGACCAATTCGATAACATATACGTTGATTTTCCATCGATTGAAGTTGGTGCTTCAATTTCATAAAAAGGGTTTACGGGGTTATCATAATCGATTCCTAAAAATACTCCGCTGTCACTGGCGGTTGCATTATAAATTCCTGGAGGCTTAACGGGTGTCTGGTAAGCAAAAAAACTATTCGGCTGCGAACCATTTGCATCTGCAACATACCATGGATCACGAATGCTTATTGATTTAGCAAATCCATCTATCAATGTTGAGAGGGTAACCGGTGTGACCCCAACGAAGTTTGCTCTTCGTGTTGTTGGCACAGTTCCTACAGGATAGTTTTCTTTTAATCGAAATTGATTTAAAGATTCGTCCCAATTATTGTTTTTATTATTTCCTTGTAATCGTTCATGGTTTGTTTTAACTGAATAGGTCGTTCCCGAGAATAGTTTAACAGTTTCATTTGAATTAACAATAATGTTGTTCACTCCTAATGAAGTACCTGAAATTACAGAAGTGCCGATTTTATTTTGAAAAGTAATTGAGGTTCCCGTTAATAAATTTGACATTCTATTTTCAATAGCCTCATGCATTCTTCCAATTTGTTGGTTGGAAAAATGTTCCCCACATTCTTTTACATAAGCCATTATATTTCGGGTGTCTGGCACGTAAAACTGATTACACTCATCGCGTGGGGGCGACGGAGGATAAGGTGGATCGTATTCACAATTTGAATTAACTTTATCAATTAGGTTTGGATCAGCAGGCGTATCACATAATAAATCACCCGCTTCTGTACAATTTGGAGGACATGAACCATCATCACCTACTATTCGAGTTACCTTTTCATAACCAAATATTGTTTCATGTGGATGATACAAATTAAAACAATGTCCAATTTCATGTGCAAGAACATTCCAGATTGTTGCATAATCATTAACGATTGCAACTGAATAGCTTGGAATCGTAAGTGCATTTCCTGCCCAGTTCTCACTTGTCCCACCTATAAAATAAACATTTATTGCATTTGGATTATTATAAATACCAAAAAGCTGCAGTAATTCATTTGAATCTTCGATTTGATAATAAGTATCGCTCTCTATATAATCTATAGAAAATTTAATAAACCTAAGAAAGGAATTGGAATATGCAGTATTCAATTGAGATAATGACAAATCTATATTTTGCAAAGAAATTCCTGGCTGAGTCGAAGTTCGAACCACATGAATTGCAAGATGTATTGTTTTAACTGTAGTAGGCATCACTAAATTTGACGGATCGCCATACGGCGCTGCTTGAGTCTTTGTAATAGTTGGTGAAGCTTTTGTTCCACAATCTATTTGTTGAGCTATTAAATCTATCGTTGGAAAAATACAGCCAAAAAATATAACACAGCGGACTAATGTTTTCATGATTCCTCCCATGAATTAATTATTTTTTTCCCATCAACACAAACCCCGATTTAAATATTCCGTAATATCTGGCACCGCCAACAACTACTAAATTTTTAGAAACAGCAACACCTCCGTAAGGACTTTGATCTTGGTTAGCCAATTGATCGATTAACCTCCACGTTGAACCATTAAAATGATACATCACTCCAAACTCACACGCGATAACAATATTGTTTTCATTTGAGCCTCGTATAGAATAAGGGAAATATTGAATTTGGAATTTTTCGATAGATGACTTATCTGTTTTTAAAGAATAAGAGTAGATAAACGTGCTCGAACTTGGTAGATAAACTTTTTGCTTGTAAATCCAGAGTGAGCGAATATATTCTTTCAAAAAATCATCTGGCTTATGCATGTTCCATTCATATAATTTTTGCACGACATTATTTCTATATCTCAAGACGGCACACTTCCCATTAGAATCCCAACCTGTAACCCATACTTCTTTCCCATCTTCTGTTCCATAAATATCGGTCATCGTTGTATTGGTTAAACTGTCAAGTTTAGTCCAAGATGTTCCGTTGTAATGTACGAACACTCCACCTCCGCCTGCACCAAAAATATTATTAGGGCTTGTTCCCCATAAAGTTTGCACTGGTGTGTTACGCATATAAATGTATTCTTTTCCTTTTTCACCGATACCGTCCCAACGAATAAACTCTATACTTGTTGCAAACCATATTTCATCGGGTGCAAAGACATGAATTCCATAAATTTCATCAGGAAAATAATAATGCGGTGGTGTTGGCGGAATTTGTTGGTGTTCTACCATCACTCTTAGCAATTTCCACATTTTTCCATTCCATTGAGCAACATTAAATGGTGTTTGTGTATTAGTCGAAGTATCTTTTTCATAAAATTTTCCAACGGCATACACAAGTGTATCATTAACTATTGCTACATCACGTATAATGCTGTTTTGGTAACCAATGGTTTCAAGCGTCCAGATAAAATCGTGGCTTGTTGTATCCATTGTTTTAATCTCTAATGCTTTGCTAGAATCTTTAGCTTTATTGTTCTCAATCCGTAATACCCTATAAGAATAATTTCTCTGCGGCAATGCTGCGGTATCAACAATTGTTGTCTCTTGTGCGGCAAGAGTAAACATAAAGAGCGGTAAAGAATTTCTGGTTAGTTGTATTGTTCTTGGTTGAAGTGTGTCTGTTGTTTTAATTTTAAGCCACACTTCACTTAATCCAATTTCGTCTGCTGTTAATCCAATCGTTGATACATATATTGGTGGGTCAGGCGGTACAACGGGCGGTTCCTTTTTGCAATTCATCTGTAAAAAAGAGATCGAAGACAGCAATAGAAAAAATACAATAGTTGGTTTTATCATACGATATTCCTGTCAATAGTCACATCAATATATCGCCTGTTTGTTAATTCTGCAATCACGATAGCCTGTCGCATGCAGATAAATATGTGAACCTCCATTTTCAAACAGTTCCCCCTTCTGCATATATATATCCGTAAAAATCAAAAATCGGAACGAAAAAAAATAAAAATATTTTAACTTTATTTTGAATATCGTCTTTTTGAAGAAATTTTGAAGGTTTTTAGAAAAAAAATTTAGTAAAAATGTAATACAACTAAATCGGAGAAATAAGTCCGGAGGAAAAATATATGTTGCGGGAAAAAATTATTTTTAAAACAAAAAACCTTGCAGAATATTATCTCCGCAAGGTTTTTTATTAAACGTCTGTTTCACCGGTCAATTTTCCATCTGTGCCGGAAGCGTGAACGTGAACGATGTTCCTTTGTTCAATTCGCTCGTTACACCAATCGTTCCGCCGTGTGCCTGAACTATTAATTTACAGATTGCAAGTCCAAGTCCGGTCCCTTTTTCTTTTATCTTTCTTGATGATGAGACCTGACGATACTGCTCAAACAATAAGGGAATCTCCTCCGGTTTTACGCCAATGCCGGTATCGCTTACCGTTACCTTAATAAACTGTTGTTTTTGATCTACTGATGCCTCTTGCTCAACTTTGATCTCCACAGTTCCATTGTCCGAAGTGAACTTGACCGCATTGGAAAGGAGATTGGTCATCAGTTGAACAATCTTTCCCGAGTCTGCATCAAGCCGGGGTAAATCGACACTCACATCGGTAATAAGATTGATATTTCTCTGTTTGAATTGCAGCAAGAACGGCTGCAGCGATTCTTCGATCAATTCGTGAATGGTGATCGTCTGTTTGGTCAATGGTATCTGTCCGGCCTGATATTTGGAAAGATCGAGCAGGTCGTTCACCAGATATGACATTCCGCGCGTCGATGCAAGGACGGTTTGCATTAATTTTATACTGTCCGTGTCAAGCGGTTTTTCCTCGCCATAATGACGAAGGATATAATCAATACTGCTGATAATGATCGTTAACGGAGTGCGCAGATCGTGAACAAGCATCGCCATAAACTGCGATTTTACCTGTTCAAGTTCACGCTGCATCGCCATTACTCTATAGATAGAACGAACGCGTGCAAATAATTCTTCAAGATCGATCGGCTTCGTTAAATATTCTTCCGCTCCAAGCAATATTCCTTCAGCGATACTTTGAGGATCACGTTTGATCGCCGTTAAAAAAATCACAGGAATTCTTGCCGTTTCAGGATTTGCACGAAGGCGGCGCAGGGTTTCAAAACCATCCATCTCCGGCATCTGAATGTCCAGAACGATCATATCCGGATGCTGCTCTTCGGCAACAACCAAACATTCCTTCCCGCTCGATGCGCGGAACATCTTGATCGGTTTTTTCTTTAATGCGAACTCCAAAAGATCAAGATTGTCTTCAGTGTCGTCAACAAAAAGGACTTTTGGTATCTCCGGAATTGTTTCGTCGTTTTCAATCATAATGACTCTTTCTTACGATGCAGAATTAATTGCCTGTCTGATTGCAGTTGCAAGTGTATCGGATGAATAATCGCGTTTTTGTATCAGGTCAATGGTCAGTTTATCGATCTCTGAAATTTGTGTTTCTGTCAGATCGATACCCGTTAGAATGATCACCGGAATTGAACGAAGCTGTTCGGATTGTTTCAATCGTCGCAGCATTTCAAATCCATCCATCACCGGCATGCTCAAGTCCAACAAAATCAATGATGGTTTCCCGCTCTCAATTTTCGACAACGCAACCTGTCCATTGTTTGCAGTTTGAACGGAAAATCCTCCGTCTTTCAAAACTTTTACCATCAACGAACGAAAATCATCGTCGTCATCCACGACCAAAATATATTTGTCATCAATTGACGCTGCTTTTCGTACCATTTTTAATACGAGCGTTACATCGGCTGGTTTCGGCAGATAATCAATTGCACCAAGTGAGTATGCCAACGGAATATTGTCCACCATAGAATGGATGAGCACCGGAATATTTTGCGTCAGCGGATTTGCTTTCAATTCACGCAGCACCTGCCATCCATCTTTTTTCGGCATCATAATATCAAGCGTAATGACCGACGGCTGTAACTGTTCTGCAAGTTTAATTCCATCATCGCCGGAGTTTGCACCAAAGACCGTAAACCCTTCCGGAACGAGATAGTTACGGAGAATCTCGATCACATCGGGTTCATCGTCAATACACAGCACACGCATCTCACCGCTTTTTATAAATGGAATTTCAAGTTGTTTGATCGACTGCACGACTGGCAATTCGATTGGTTTTGGCGGCGGCGGAGCCGGTTGATTTACAACATCGGTATTATCATTGCTCTTATAGATCGGCGGAATCGACAGTGTAAATGTAGAACCTCGTCCGACCATGCTTTCAACAGTAAGATCTCCGCCGAGCAATTGTGCAAGCCGGCGGGCAATCGGAAGACCAAGACCTGTTCCCTGATACTTTCTTGAATGACTGCTGTCGATCTGAGAGAACTCTTCAAAAACCCTTGCAAGATTTTTTGCTTCGATCCCAATTCCGGAATCGATAACAGAAATTTTCACCATCGGCGCTTCAAATCGTGCGCTGATAATGATTGTACCATTCTCGTCGGTAAATTTCGCGGCATTGCTCAAGAGGTTCACAAGAATCTGTTTTATCTTCAGCATATCGGAACTGATCATCGGCAGATCCGCTCCAAGTTCGGTGTTCAACTTGATATTCTTCTGTCTGATCAGCGATTCCGCCGTCATCACAGCACCGTTCACTACTTCTTCAACCGATTCTGTTTCAATGCTCACATGCATCCTGCCGGATTCGATCTTTGAAAAATCAAGAATATCATTGATCAACTGCAGCAAATGTTTTCCATTCTTCAGCACTTTTCCCATTGCTTTGCGCTGGTCGTCCGTCAACGGATCGCCGTTATCGCTCAGTAAGATCGACGAAAATCCAATAATGGAATTTAACGGGGTGCGAAGCTCATGCGACATGTTGGAAAGAAAATCGGATTTAACGCGGTATGCTTTTTCCAATTCCTGTGTCTTTGTGTTCAACTCATCGTGCTTCTTTGAAATCTCGCGTGAAAGTTCCTGGGTTGCTTCGTAATTTTGCACGTTCGTTATTGCAACACCAATTTGAGGGAGAGAACTCTCGAGCAGATCGCGGGTTAATCTGGTAAATTGCTGCATTGAACCGAGGACCAGTACGCCGATCAGATTTTCCTGGAATAAAATCGGAAATGCATATGTGTATGCCGGAACGGATGTATGTATTCCGGTATCGATGGGGAAATTTGAATTCAACGTAGCGTCCGAAATTTCCAGTGATTTTTTTAATCGAGCACATTCACCCACTACGCCCTCGCCAATGGCAAACGAGTTCTGCGATCGGTCATCATTGCTCATTGCAAATTTTCCGGCGGCGGAAAGTTTATTGATATCCTTATGGTAAATATAGAGAGCACCTGTTCCTGAGCGGGTTTGCTGGCACAGCAAATCCAGACTTTCCGTAACGACACCACTGAATGTATTGTTTCGGTTCAGCGTTGTCATCATATCGGAATATCCTTTAACGCGGGTATAATTCTCGTTCAACATATTTGACATGTTGTTGAATTCACCGGCAAGCTGGCCAAATTCATCGACCCGCTGGAAATCAAGCGTGACGAATTTTGATTCCATAATGTTGCGTGCACCTTCGCGCAGTTGATCAAGAGGCTGGGTAATTGAACGACTTAACACGAATCCTAATGCAATGGCAAAGAAGGCAAAGAGAATGTTGATGTAAATAATGAACCGCGTAAGTTCACTTCCAAGTTTCCTGGCATAATCAATCCTTTGAGATTGAGAGAACAGAATTTTTTCATAGATGGTTGCTGTTATCAGCCGCGCTTGCGAAAGATAATTTTTCTCGGTCTCCAATTTGTCAAGATCTGAAGTCATTAATGCAATGGAATCTTTTCCGATATGTCCATCAATGACTTTTATCCGCACTTCTCCGATATATGTTGTCCATTCAAAGAATAACGACTCCACCTGGTCGAGATCATTCGTCACGAGAGAATCTACAGCACTGTTTTTTATGTCATCAATTAACAGGGGGAAAATTTTTAGACCATTGAGAAACAGATCTTTGTATTGAGGATGTCTAGACTTAGAGTATTGATCAAGATATTCGGGGATATCAACAAGGTTAGCCCGGAGTTCTTCCAGCCGATTGAGAAACTGCACTTCAGAGCTTGAAGATCTATATTCGTTTTCAATTCTCAACTGTCTGCTGGTAACGATCCATGTCATAGCAAGCAGAACAATGAGTAAGAACCCAAAATATCCCAAAACCTTAAAATAAACTTTCTTACGGAACATAATTCCTGCTTAAATATTAACGTATTTCCGGATCAACCGAGTTAGCTCGTCTGGATCCATCGGTTTAGTGTAATGCTCTATGCAGCCAATCGATTTTGTCAAAACTTTGTCTTCAACTCTGGCCTGTGCTGTAAAAGCGATGATCGGAATATGCTGGATCGCCGGTGTTGCCTTGATGATCTTTACTGCCGTAAATCCATCCATTACTGGCATTTGCATATCCATGAGAATAAGATCTGGAATGTGCTGTTCAGCTAATGATACTGCTTCTTGACCGTTCTCCGCCTGTAACAATTGAATATCAAGCCCGCTCCGTTTTACCATAAATACGATTAAGTCGCGATTATCTTCATCATCTTCAGCTAACAATACTTTTTTTGCCATCTGTTTTCACCGAATTTAATTGAATTTTTGCAATGAAACAAAGTTATGAAGCAAGTCATTGAGAAGCAAGACCGAAAACGATGTAACCGATGTTCTAATGATTAGAACGAGAAAAAACGAGACAAAAATATCCTAATTGACCGATCCGTTACCTTTTTTACTTCTTAAATGCTGTTGTACTACGGTTCAGAAGTTTGTGCTGTCTTACTATAACGGAAAATTGTGGCTCTGTTTGTTGTCTATCGTAAAAAGCAATCCGAAAGAAGGTCACCGATCTGTATCATTGCATCTCATCGTT
>DMPG01000111.1:21790-22046 GCA_003456055.1 Bacteroidota bacterium
TTAGCAACCCAGTTGATGCATTTACTGTTTTTTTGAGTGTTGTTCAATTCTTGCCCAAGCATCTTTTAAAGTAACAATTCTGTTGAACACAGGCATACCCGGTTTACTCTCTTTTATATCCGCACAGAAATACCCGACACGTTCAAATTGAAATTGTTCGGATGGTTTTGCCGAACCGAGGATCGGTTCAACTTTACACTGATGTAATATCTGTAACGAATCAGGATTCAGATTTGAAAGAAAATCCTTCCCTTCT
>DMPG01000111.1:22129-24157 GCA_003456055.1 Bacteroidota bacterium
CCGCTTTTTGTCTCCGGATCGTATGTGCAATGGATCTCGATGATATTTCCTTTTTCATCTTTTATGATACTTTCACATTTTATAATGTATGCGTATCGCAATCGCACTTCTGTTCCGGGTGATAAACGATAATATTTTGGCGGCGGAACTTCACGGAAATCTTCCTGGTCAATATATAATTCTCTGCCGAACGGAATCATCCGCGTTCCTGCGGATTCGTCTTCAGGATTATTGACGGCGGATAACAGTTCCGTTGTTCCTACAGGATAATTTGTTATCACGATTTTTATAGGGTTAAGAACCGCCATCGCTCGGCGAGCGCGTTTGTTCAGATCTTCACGAATACTAAACTCAAGCAACGCAACATCAATAGTGCTGTCTCGTTTTGCAACTCCGATCATGTCGCAAAAATTTATGATCGACTCGGAGGTATAACCTCTTCTGCGAAAACCAGTTATGGTCGGCATCCGCGGATCATCCCACCCGGATACATACTTTTCTTCGACAAGCTTTAAAAGTTTTCGTTTGCTGAGAACCGTATAGGTAATATTCAATCGTGCAAATTCGATCTGCTGCGGATGATATATTCCCAACTCATTCAAATACCAATCGTACAACGGGCGGTGATTTTCAAATTCGAGCGTGCAGATTGAATGCGTTATCTCTTCCATTGAGTCTTCAATACCATGTGCCCAGTCGTATGTGGGATAAATGCACCATTGACTTCCTTGCCGATGATGGTCATCGTGTACGATCCGATACATTACCGGATCGCGCAGATTGATGTTCGGCGACGCCATATCGATCTTTGCACGAAGTGTTTTTGAACCGTTTGGGAATTCTCCTTTTTTCATCCGTTCAAAAAGTTCAAGATTTTCTTCGATACTTCTATTCCTGTATGGACTATCTTTCCCCGGCTCAGTAAGTGTACCGCGGGATAACCGCATTTCATCTGCGTTCAGATCACAGACATACGCTTTTCCTTTTTCGATCAACGAAACCGCATACCCGTACATTGCATCAAAATAATCGGATGCGTAATACAGTCGATCTTCAAAATTTCCTCCAAGCCATTTCACATCTTCGATGATCGAGTCCACATATTCTTGTTCTTCTTTTGATGGATTTGTATCATCGAATCGAAGATTGAACTTTCCGTTAAAATCTCTTGCGATTCCATTGTTCAAGCAGATAGATTTTGCATGTCCAATATGAAGATACCCGTTGGGTTCAGGTGGAAAGCGTGTGTGAATGCGACCGTTGAATTTATTGGTCTTAAGATCTTCGGTGATAATTTCCCGGATAAAATCTGAACGTTCAGTAAGTGACATATTTTTTTAGATTCAGTAGACAGATAAAATTATTATGAAAAATACAAAAAAACGAGCCGATTATCAAAAGAAGTTCCTTGAAGACTTGACAATATTTTCCAATTGTTGTATGTTGCTCGGACAATTCACTATCTATACTAAGGAGGTCTTATGTCACGTAGTTTAAACAAGGTTCAATTGATCGGTAATTTGGGTAAAGACCCCGAATTGAAATACACGCCTAGCGGCGTTGCAGTAGCAACATTCTCCATCGCAACAAGTGAAAGCTGGAAAGACCAGGAAGGTAATCAACAAGAAAAAACCGAATGGCACAATATTGTTGCTTGGCGAAAACTCGCAGAGATCTGCGGAGAATATCTTAAAAAAGGAAAAAAAGCAAAAAGTGGCGAAACTAAAAAAACGCTTGCCGATTTGCGCACAGAGGCTACCGAACAAATTCTGCACTATGCCCACACCCCCGAAACGCACGACTACATTGGAACTGAAGGTGGTGGAATGCGCACTGTAAAAGGCTATATTGTTATTTTTGAGGGAGATAAGGCGGCGGTAGTGGAGGAAGTACAGTTATAGACATTACAAATTATACCAAAAGTTTGTATCTTTGCGTATCAATAAAAACATAAAACCATGCACATACCCTACGGAGAAAGCAATTTTAGACAAGTATCAACCGGTAATTTTTACTATGTTGATAAAA
>DMPG01000111.1:24244-24548 GCA_003456055.1 Bacteroidota bacterium
GCACAAATGTTTGGCAAATGGCATATTGGTAAAAACCCAACACCAAAAGCAAATTCGTATCTGATATTGAAATTCGATTTTAGTGGTATTGACACTAAGTCGTATGAAAGTACTGAAAACGGATTTCTGGTAAATGTAAAAAAGGGATTCAATAATTTTATCCATCAGTATAATTTTCTTTTTAGCACGAAGGATATTGAACAAATCAACAATAGTCTATCTGCTAATATTTGCGCCACCAAGTTTTTCGAAGTATTAAACAATCCAAAATTTAAAAACGCAATATATTTACTCATAGACGAAT